>CACXFV010000076.1 GCA_902767015.1 uncultured Lachnospiraceae bacterium
ATAGGGAATACATAGATTTAAAGAGAGTGCCGATTCTGCCGCTTGACAACAGATGGCATAAATTATTTCCGGAGCAGACAAAGCCGCCGAGAATTAAAAAATTGGAAAAACAGGTAATGACTCTTGTAAAGCGTGAAGGAGCCATTAATAATGATATCAAAAAGTTAGAGACGGCTAAGAAAAAGCTGATGCAGGAGATTGTCAAAAATATGCAGGAATCCTCACAGGAGGTGGATGAGAAGTTCAGGCAGAAAAAGCTCCTTGCAAGTCAGAAGTTAATTGGAGATATTAACAAAAAGTCGGACGCACTGGAGGAAGAAAGGTTTGAGATTCCTGAGGCGCTTGTAAGGGCAAACGAGGAGTTGCTGGTGGAAAGCATTGATTTGTGCTACGATAAGCTCAGCACGAATCAGACCAAAATTAACAGTCTTGCAGAATGGATTGAAAATACAAGAAACGAATTGAAGAAAAATATTGTGATAAAGCAGGAGTTAGAGGAGACAAATTCATCAATTTATTCTTATATGCATGACATACTGGGACCGAGATTTATGGAGGTATTTGACAGCAGGCATGAATTTCAGAATCAGAATGATAAGGAAGAGGATGAATTAATTTAACAGGGAGACGGACATAAGATGGTAATTGGGATAGGAAATGATCTGATTGAAATTGAACGGTTTGAAAAATCTTCAGACAGGCAGGGTTTTTTAGAAAGATATTTTACAGAGAATGAACTGGCACAGGCAAAGGGAAGGGCTAAGATGCTGGCAGCTGACTTTTCTGTCAAGGAATCCGTGTCGAAGGTTTTCGGAACGGGAATTGTAGGTTTTTCTCTTGACGAGATAGAAGTAATGAGGGAAGAGTCAGGCAGACCATATGTGAATTTATATGGAAAGGCACTGGAGATTGCAAGGAGTAAAGGAATCAGGAGGATACATGTAAGTATCACGGATACGCAGACACTTGTAATGACAGTTGCGATAGGTGAAGATTGATGGAATATTTATTGACAGGTGGGGCGGCAAAGGAAGTAGATACCTGTTGTATTCATGTACTGGGGATTCCCTCTGTAGTTCTGATGGAGAGGGCAGCATGTGCAGTAGCACAGGAGACAGACAGGCTGCTTCGCAACAGATATCAGGGATACAGACAGACACTGGCAGATATTGTGGCAGTGTGCGGTACAGGCAATAATGGGGCGGACGGGATTGCTGCCGTGAGAATCTTAAGAGAGATGGGATACCATTGCAGGATATGCATCGTGGGAAATCCTCAAAAGTCTACGGAGGAGTTTAAAGTGCAATACGATATTGTGCGCAGGCTTGCGGTGGAGCTCATGCATTGTGACAATGAAGCGAAGCTGACGGATGATTGGTTTAAGAAGGATACGGTAATCATCGATGCATTGTTCGGTATCGGTCTTTCAAGAGAAGTATCAGGTGTTTATCGTGAGGTGATTGAGAAAATCAATCATACATCCTGTCAGGTGGTTTCTGTGGATATTGCAAGCGGTCTGGAGGCAACTACCGGTAAAGTGATGGGATCTGCTGTTATGGCGGATTGTACGGTGACCTTTGGCAGAAGTAAATCAGGAATGTATCTGTGTGAGGGAAAAAAGTACAGTGGAGAAGTGATGGTAAAGGAGATTGGATTTGTCAGGGAAGCATACCGGCATGTGGAGGAGAACTTTGCGAAAGAGGTGTTCGAGTGCTTTACTAAGAGAGAATTGGCAAGGCTTCCGGGAAGAATTCCCACATCCAACAAAGGAACTTACCACAATGTGAATATTGCAGGGGCAGGAGGTCAGATGTCGGGTGCTGCTATTCTCGCAGGAATGGCGGCCTATTCCTGTGGAGCGGGACTTGTGAAGATATACGCAGGAGAACGTAATCTTGACGTGATAAAGGTCTCTGTAAAGGAGGCTGTGGTAAATCCCCTTTCTGAGTTGAAAGCCGCTAAGCTTTCCGGTGATAAAGATATTATAGTGGCAGGTCCGGGACTGGGCATAAGCGAACAGGCGGAACATGTTTTAAAGGAAATTTTGTCGTCAAAGTGTAAAATTGTTTTAGATGCAGATGCACTAAATCTCATCAGTCAGAATAACATATTATTAGAGAAATTTCATCCGGATGTGGTAATTACGCCCCATGTGAAGGAAATGTCGCGGCTGACAGGAAAAGAGACGGCATATATCAGAGAGAATATGGTTGAATGTGCGAGGGAATTTTCATTAAAATATGGATGTGTTACCGTCATTAAGGATGCTGCTACGGTGATTTGCTCAGGGGAAGGAAAGGTCAGAATTAATACATCGGGCAACAGCGGTATGTCCAAGGGCGGAAGCGGAGATGTGTTGAGTGGCATAATCGGTGGGTTGATTTCACAGAATATGTCAGTATATGAGGCGGCATCTCTTGGCGTATACCTGCATGGACTGGCTGGAGATGCTGCGGCAGGCAAAAAGGGAGAATACAGTATGCAGGCGGGTGACCTTGTGAAGTGTATTCCGGAGGTATTACTGAAAAATTGTGAAAATACTGCTTACTGTTATGCAGAGTGATGAGATTTATTGATTGGTGGCTGTATTGCAAGCAATCAAGTACAATGTAATTGCATTTGATTACTTGTAATATGCAGGAGGTATAAAATGGACAATAGATATAATGTGGAAAAGATTATCGGTGAAAAGTATTATAGAGCTTGTGCTGTTATCCATCTTGATGCGATTTATGATAATATTGTCAATCTGAGAAAAAGATTGAAGAAGTCTGTGGGAATCATGGCAATTATTAAAACAGACGGTTATGGTCATGGAGCGATTCCGATAGCAAAGACTATTGACGGGCTTGTGAGCGCTTATGGTGTTGCAACGGTAGATGAGGCTGTGAATTTGAGAAGACATCATGTGACAAAACCAATATGCGTTATAGGATATACCCATGAGAGCCAGTATGACCGGATGATTGAGAATGATATAAGACCGGCTGTATTTACTTATGAGATGGCAGAAATGTTATCAGCCAGAGCAATAGCTATGAATAAAAACGTTAAGATACATGTAAAAATAGATACGGGAATGAGCAGGATTGGTTTCAAGGCAGAGGAAGCAAGTGTGGATATCATAGAACGTATCAGCCGGCTTTCTCATTTGGAGATAGAGGGGATATTTACCCATTTTGCCACGGCAGATGAGAAAGATAAACGCAAGACAAAGAAACAGTTTGAACGCTTCACGGAGATAATTGGCGGGCTGTCGAAAAGAGGAATTTCGATACCGGTAAGGCATTGTTCTAACAGTGCTGCTATGATAGAATTACCGCAATATCATCTTGACTGTGTGAGAGCCGGTATTGCAATGTATGGTCTGTATCCGTCACAGGAGGTTGACCGGTCACTGGTTACACTGAAGCCTGCGTTGGAACTGAAAAGTCATGTTATATATGTCAAAACGATAGAACCGGGTACAGAGGTGAGCTATGGCGGTACATTTGTGGCAGACAGGACAATGAGAATTGCCACAGTACCATTGGGTTATGGAGACGGATACAGAAGAAGCCTGTCGGGGAAGGGGTATGTGTTGATACACGGAAGGAGAGCAAACATCCTTGGCAGAGTTTGCATGGACCAGTTTATGGTGGATGTCACAGCGATTGAAGATGTCTGTAAAGATGACGAGGTGGTGCTGATAGGCAGGCAGGGAGAAGAAAGCATCACTGCAGAAATGCTTGCCGCAATGGCGGGTGATACCTTTAATTATGAAATTGTATGCGATATAGGCAAGCGTGTACCGCGCGTATTTATGCAAAATGGTAACATTATCGGAATAAAGGATTACTTTGAGGATGCCTATGAAACGTAATTGAAAGCTGACGGATATTCAATCGTAATGATTAAATTTTTGAATACACACTTTTTTTTAGGCTATACTAATTTTAGATTAGAGAGAATACAGAACTGATCATATTATGAGATAATGGAGTGTGAATTCGATTGATAGTAAGACGAGGGGATATATTTTATGCAGATTTAAGACCGGTAATCGGTTCAGAACAGGGAGGAATCAGACCGGTACTGATTATTCAGAATGATACGGGAAACAGACATAGTCCTACGGTAATCTGTGCCGCCATAACCTCAAAAATGAATAAAGCGAAGCTTCCGACGCATGTGCAGATTGACAGCAGCAGGTACGATATCGTCAAGGATTCGGTGGTTTTGTTAGAGCAGTTAAGAACCATAGACAAGAAAAGACTGAAAGACAAGGTATGCCATTTAGATGAAGAAATTTTGAGGAAAATTGACAGAGCGCTGCTTATTAGTCTTGAATTAGATACATAAATATTGACTAATAAGTGATAAAATGTTATATTTTGAATGTTAAGTAAATTTATTTCGGTGCAGGGGAGGTTCCCTAAAAGGAGAATATATGGCGAAAGGCAGGCTGTTTAAAACATTTTCAAGGCTTGTTGGCAAAGACAGTGAGGATAATGTAACGGAAGAGGATATCATATCGGTCATTAATGAAGGGCATGAGCATGGAGTGTTGCTTGCCAGTGAGGCAGAAATGATTAACAATATTGTTGAGTTTGGTGATAAAGAAGCCAGAGATATCATGACTCACAGAAAGAATATTGTCGCAGTGGATGGGGACAATACATTAGATGAGGTGGCCGATTACATAGTGAAGCAGAACAATTCAAGATTCCCGGTTTATCGGGGAGATATTGATAATATCATAGGAATTGTGAATTTCAGGGATGTGATGATCGAGTCCTCCAAAAAGCTGGACGGCAGCAGGAAAATCTGTGAAATCGAAGGTCTTGTCAGAAAAGCCATGTATATTCCGGAGACAAAGAAGATTAATTTGCTATTCAAGATTATGCAGTCCGAAAAGATGCACATGGTAGTCGTGATGGATGAATATGGACAAACAGCGGGAATTGTTGCCATGGAAGATATTCTGGAGGAGATAGTAGGTAATATTCTTGATGAATATGATGAGGAGGATGTGGATATCATCAGGAAGGAGGACGGCTCTTATATTGTTAAGGGAACGACACCTCTTGATGAGGTTGCAGATGAGACAGGCATAGTGTTTGATGAGGATTGCGAGACACTGAGCGGTTATCTCATCACTAAGTTTGAGAGGATACTGTCGAATGATGAGCGACCGGAGATAGTAGTGAACAATGTTAAGTTTAAGATATTAAATGTAGAGAACAGGGTCATATCACTGGTTCATATCTGGATTATTGATGAACTCAAAGAAAGTAAGCAGGTAAAAGAAGCATAATACATATGGGTTATTGCTTTTAAATAGAATTATATTAAAGGAGAAAAGAAATGTCAGGACATTCGAAATTTGCCAATATTAAACATAAGAAAGAGAAAAATGATGCTGCAAAGGGTAAAATCTTTACCATTATCGGAAGGGAGATTGCGGTGGCAGTCAAAGAAGGAGGACCGGATCCGGCGAATAACAGTAAGCTTCGCGATGTGATTGCCAAGGCAAAAGCAAATAATATGCCGAATGATACCATTGAAAGAGGCATTAAAAAGGCAGCAGGAGATGCAGGTTCGGTTAATTATGTCAGTGTTACATATGAGGGATATGGACCGAATGGTTCGGCGATTATTGTGGATGCTCTTACGGATAATAAGAACAGAACGGCATCAAATGTCAGAAATGCCTTTACCAAAGGCGGCGGCAATGTAGGTACTCAGGGATGTGTGTCATTTATGTTTGACAAAAAAGGTCAAATTTTCATTGACAAAGAGAATTGCGATAAAGATGCGGATGAACTGATGATGCTCGCTGTGGATGCCGGAGCAGAGGATTTCGCAGAAGAAGAGGACAGCTATGAGGTAACCACATCCCCGGAGGATTTCAGTAATGTAAGAGAGCAGCTTGAAAAAGAGGGTGTAGAGATGGTTTCTGCCGAAATCACCATGATTCCGCAGAACTGGGTTGCCCTTACTGATGAGAATGATGTGAAGAAGATGAACAGAATTCTTGACCTGTTAGAGGATGATGATGATGTACAGGCTGTTTATCACAATTGGGATATGCCTGATGAGGACGAGGAGTAGATTTGTCAGGTGTGTAGGCTTCTGCCTATAATTAATTTAGAGAAAAATGCCGATATACAATATATTTAGTTGACTTTGAACAGTAGTATCAGAGCGGTTGATATGATAATGAAGATATTTCTGAAAGGTATGTGGTAAAATGAAACAGATTGAGATGGGTATCAGGCGGTTAGAAATGAAGTGGAAGATATTGGCAGTGGCAGTAGTGGCATTAGTTGGTGTGTTTATCATGACCAGATTTGCTTCGGCAGAGTCGATTGATGTCAACATTACGGGAGCATTGTTAGACGACGCGTCATGGAGTGTGGGGGATGAGCCTGTCACATGGACGGCCAGTGCGTTTGATTCTGAATCGGGAGAATACATGAGTCTTGAAGACGGAGGCTCCATTATTTGGGAATCATCTGACAGAAGGATTGTTGATTTTACCCAGAGCAGTGAGGGAACAGAATCGACTGTCACCTTAAAGCCTGTCAGCGCCGGTAGGGTAAAGGTGACCGCCACATATACGAAGATTGTCACAACAGATGAGGGAACTTATCCGGTGACAGCGAGAGCGGAAAGAAATGTTGTTGTAAAATTTGCGGTGGAGGAATCCAGAATCCCGACAGTTCCCTATGAGGATGATTTTGTTGTGCCGGATTTGATTACCAATTCCGTGTATCCGGTGACATGGACTTCAAGTAACGATACCGTGGCTACGGTAGAGGATGACGGCAATGGCAATGGCGTGGTGACACTGCAGGGTGCAGGTAAGACAGAGATTACGGCGAGAAACAGTGATGGTCAGTACATTACATTTCCGATGGTGGTCAATGCAAAATTTAATGAAGTAAATACTCCGGTGACGATTGCATGTGATGAGTATTATACCCTCACAACGAATGCGAAGAAGCCATCAAATATCGTTTTTGCCAGTGCTAATAAGGATATTGTTTATGTAGATCCTGACGGAACCGCACAGGGTATATCGGCGGGTAATACATACCTGTATGTATATGCGGTAAATTCCGATGACGAGTGGTATAAGCTGCTGCCGGATCCGCCGAGAAGTCTTGCGGTAAAGGTAGACTTTATGATAAGCTCGGATACCAACGTGGCAGCCGTTGGTGATACGATACAGTTGAACAGTAATATTAGTACATCAAAGAAGAATATAGTGAACTGGACCTCAAGTGATACTTCTGTAGCGACAGTTGATACAAATGGTCTGGTAAAGGCATTAAAGCGTGGTACGGTTACCATCAATGCCAATGTTGTCAATGAGCAGATTTTCGGAACGAGAAACACACAGTCATCCAGTGTAACGCTGGATATTATAGACACCTTTAGTCTTAATGAGATACAGCATATTGTAGAGGTTGGCGATTCTTTTGAATTGAATGCGCTTGTGACAGAAAGTCAGGCAGCGGTCATTTGGTCAAGTTCAAACAATTCGGTTGCCACGGTTACGGCTGACCGTTCAGACAGCACAAAAGCAGTGATCAAAGGCGTCAAGAAAGGAACGGCAGTGATTACTGCCACACAGGTCATTAATGGTGTGTCCAAGACAGCAAGCTGCGAAGTTTCCGTAACGCAGTCAGTAGGGTTACAGACAGTTACCATCAATCCTTCCACATTATCGATTACCAGAGGTCAGCAATATCCTCTTATCGCGGTATTTTCACCGAGAAACACGGATAACCAGACTGTGAAGTGGGTTTCCTCAGATGAGTCCGTGGTCAAGGTAGATGATCAGGGTGTGGTAAGTGGTATCAAAGGCGGAGAGGCAGTTGTCTCTGTAGTGGCAGAGGATGGTATTAAGGTGGCTGCCTGTACTATATCCGTCAGAGAGCCGGTAAGCGGAATTAAGCTTAGCACCAATCAGGTGACAGCAAGTCTTTCACTTGGAAATTATCAGCTTACCTATACCATTCTTCCTTCCGGAGAAGGTGTCAACCGTGATGTGACATGGTCATCTTCCGCACCGGATGTGCTGACTGTCAATGAGAATGGTTATGTAACCTTTAAGAAGCCCGGCAAGGCGACGGTTATTGTCAAGACAGTAGATGTGGGAACGAATGGAAATCTGATTGATACATGTGAATTTTATATTAATAAGCCTGTGACGGCAGTTGATTTGGATTACACGAATGTTACTTTGAAGATAGACGAGGACTTCAGATTATCAGCAAAGATTACACCGGCTGATGCAAGTAATCAGAATATTATCTGGTCTTCCAGTGATACTGGTATTGTGAAGGTCGATGACAGTGGATTAATTACAGGTGTAGCCGGCGGTTCTGCTACGATTCTTGCCAAATCGGAGGATAGCGGTGCCACTTCCCTGTGTAATGTAACTGTGTATCAGCCCGTTACATCAGTTACCATCAGCAATGAATCGATGACGGTAAGAAAAGGAACAGAGTTCTGGCTGAATGCAACAGCACTTCCGAATAATGCGGCAAATAAGGAAATCGCCTGGTCATCAGGAGATACCAGGATTGCTACGGTTGACCAGAATGGTAAGGTGACGGCACTGGAGGCAGGAACCTGTGTGATAAATGCAACCAGCCGTGACAGCGGTGTGATGGCAAGATGTGCACTTACTGTAACGCAGCCGATTACAGGCATTTATCTGAATATAACAGAGCGAACCATTATGAAGGGCGACAGGTTTGTGATTATTCCTACCATCACCCCTTCTGATGCAGATAATAAAAATGTAACCTTTATTTCAAGTGATGATTCTGTAGCAACTGTTGACAATAATGGAATTGTTACCGGCAGAGGCGGTGGTGTAGCGATTATTATTGCAAAGACAGACGAGAGAGGTCTTGTGGCAAGCTGTCAGGTTACCGTTCAGGAATTTGTGTCATCTGTCAATATTGTGACAGATGTTACCAATGTCAACATCGGAGACTCAAGACAGGTAACGGCAGAGGTTCTGCCGGAGACGGCAACGAACAGGGGCTTGACATGGAATTCTTCTAACCGAAATGTCATTACAGTAGATGAAAACGGAAGAATTACGGCAGTAGGTGTCGGAAAAGCAGATTTGTATGCTTATGCTGCCGATGGAAGCGGTGTATATGATTATAAACCGGTGGAAGTGGTAAGACCGGTATCCACTATTACAGTGACACCCACGAGTCTGTCCGTGCCGGAAGGCGGCAGTGCAGACATACGGGCAACTGTGGCACCATCCAACGCTACCTATCTCGGTGTAAGCTGGGAGAGTTCTAACAATGATGTGGCAATTGTTGACTCTAACGGCAATATCATTGGTGTCAGTGCCGGTACCTGTACTATTACGGCGAATGCCATCGATGGCAGCGGAGTATCCGGTAAGTGTCGTGTGACAGTTACCCCAACCATTCCTGCCTCGGCTGTTACCATTAATGCTAAGAGTGTAACCATGCTTCCGGGACAGACAAGAGAACTGAAAGCAAGAATTAAACCGACAAAGTCAACGGAGAGTGTTCAGTGGCTCTCAGCAGATACATCAGTAGCGACGGTTTCCAATACAGGTGTTGTTACCGCAAGAGGTCAGGGTAATACAGAGATTTATGCGATTTCAAGTGAGACGGGAGTTGAGACTTCCTGTGAGATTATTGTTCTTGCACTTAATGCTACCTCTGTTACGTTAGAGCAGTATGACAGTTATGATTTAGACGTATTTGGCGCAACGCAAAAGATAAAATGGTATTCTAATAATAAGAGAGTGGCAACGGTAAGCGCTAATGGAACGGTAATAGGCAGAATGGCAGGAACCACTACGATTACGGCAAAGGTTAATGGAAAAGTATTATATTGTACGGTGCGGGTTACCAATATGCGATAGCCATTTAATCAGTTAAGTATTATTACTTAAAATAAATAGAAAAGAGGATAAAATATGTTTTGTACAAAATGCGGACTAAAGAATGATGATGATTCGATGTTTTGTGCCGGCTGTGGTTCTCCATTAAAAAAACCACAGTATTCGCAGGTGCAGAGTATGGAGGGTGAAGTCACTGCAAATCCGGAGCAGAGTTTTGCGGCAGATTTTTCACAAGCAGAGACGCAGGCCGAGAGTATTATTCAGGAGAGTATACAGTCTGTGCAGGAGTCAGTGAAAGATATAGAGGAGCAGGAGAATATCGGGCAGGAGAATATGGAAGACAGTTTTGATACTGTAGATTCCTTTGAGGATGCCGGTCAGACGGTTTTGTTGCAGAATGATGAACCCCGGTATAATGAACCGCAGAACAACGGACCGCAATACAACGAGCAGCAGTATAGTGCGCCACAGTACAGCGAGCCGCAATATGGCGGGCAGCAGTATGGAAATCAGATGCAGAATTATGGTTCACAGAATAATGAATATACATACCAAAACCAGATGCAGAACAATGCTCAGTATAATCAGCCGCAGAATCAGATGCAGGCACAGAACAATATACAGCCGCCCTATAATGGCAATCAGTATATGCCGCAGCAGAATTTTCAGAATGGTATCAATGCAGGCTATCAAAAGAATAAGTTTTCGGTAAAGAGATTTATCTTTAGCTTTATTGTCATTATCGCTTCTATTGTTGCATGTGTCGGTATTGCCTTTAAGTATGTTGGGGTAAAATATGAAATAAAAGATGATTTTGATAAAGAAATATCTAAGGAATATGCAAAAGGATATGATATCATTAAAGAGACACCTAAGACAGATGACTATGAAAGTGATGAGTATAATGATATGATTAAGACAAAGAAGCTGTTCAGAGTTATGGTGATTGTATTTGAAGTAGCTTTAGTTGTATTTACTATCATAGATTTTATACTTTTAGTGGCGGTAAGAAGAAAAGGAGCCTATGTATTTACGTTATTGTTCAGTCTGATTAAGCTGGGGTTGGGCGGATTTGCACTATATCTGTGGTGCTTTGATTATCTTGATAAGATGAAGAAGTATTATGAGGCGACGGACTATTATGCAGGTGCGG
>CACXFV010000077.1 GCA_902767015.1 uncultured Lachnospiraceae bacterium
CATATGAAAAGGATGCCTCATAGAGACATCCTCGTTCTATAATTCTGTATTTAAGATTTTACATCACCCGAAAGGGTGAACTGTTACTATATCATAGCTAATGTATCATTAAAACCATAGCAAATCACATTTTACATTTTTCTTACATTTTCAAAACATTTTTTAGCTGCCAAACTACACAACCTATTGCCAACAGCGACTTAATATATTAAAATAAAGCAGAAAAAAACCGCATAAACGAATATGAGGAGGTATCGCTATGAAATCAAAAAAAATACCGGTTTTATTTCTTATTTTGTTATCTCTTACCATTCTTTTTACAGGATGTGGACGAGCAAAGGACAAAACAATGAAGGCAAAAGACAGCACATCCGCTAATTACAGTGATGAAAGCTCCGGACAAGACAGTCAGGATGATATTTCCAATGAGCCCATACTTCCGGCTGAAAGCACCATTACACCTGCCATGTGGAAGGTATCAGACAGCGATGGCAATGTCATCTACATGATGGGCTCTATCCATCTGGCGGACATCGAAGCTGCCGTATTCCCTGACTATTTTGAAGAAGCTTATGCAACATGTGATTCCCTTGCCGTGGAGTGTGATATTACAAATATGAATGCCAACATTTTCTCCATGTATAAACAAATGATGTACACTGACGGCACCACCATTGCCGACCATGTTTCTAAAGACAGCTACGAAAAAGCTGTAGAAATTTTTAAAAAGGCCGGTCAATACTCCAGCTCCTATGATTATATGAAGCCGATTGTATGGGTAGAGCTGGTAGAGACAATCGCTGCCGGTAACTCAGGATTATCCGAACAGTATGGTGTCGATTCTAATCTGATTAAAAGAGCCAAAAGTGAGAATAAGGAGATTCTCGAAGTGGAATCCGTTCAATTTCAGACCAATCTGTTGTTTAATATGCCTGATGATATTCAGAACGTATTATTTGACAGCATTGCCGAAGATGAGGTCATAGAGGAGTCTGCCGAGGAATTAAAGGAACTCTATGAAAACTGGAAAAAAGGCACTATCACAGAGGATGAGGTGACGGAAGAGGTTGACGAAACAGAAGATATGACAGAGGAGGAGAAGAAACTATTGGAGCAGTATAACAATATCCTATTGTATGACAGAAATATCGGCATGAGGGATGCTGCTCTTTCCTATATGAAGGATGGAAAAAAAGTAATGTTTGTAGTAGGTGCTGCTCATTTTTATGGTGACAAGGGCATCCTGCATTTGATGGAGGATGCCGGCTGTACAGTGGAAAGAATTTCTCCTGAAGCAGACACAACCGATGATAGTAACACATCAGAGACTACCTTGCCGGCCGAAACCCAAACCAGAGAAGCTGCCTAGAGCAACATGATAAACATCTTCATAATGGTTTTCCCATGATAAAAATAAACACACAAAAAGACATTCTGCCTCTTTGTGTGTTTATTTTTATTTATATACCGGGTTTCCCGTTTTCTCACCATACATCACATTCTTCGTAACAGTTCAGATATCGCCGTCCGCAATTTCGTAATCCATACATACTCTGGTTCTGGTAAACGGTTTTACCTTTTCATCAGCAACAGCTACGTGTTCTTTAGAAACCGCATAATTTTTAAGTGCCTCCTCATTTTCAAAAGTCGAATCAAGCATGACATCCGCATTAGACGATGCAAGACAGTCTGTCTGTACATGAATCTCCACAATCCCCGGAAGTACTTCCTTTAAGTTCTCCAGACCTTCTTTCATTCCTTTCTTGACCTCTAATGCTTCTTCCGCTGACAGCTCTTCTCTGAGCTGCCATAAAATAATGTGTTTTACCATTGTGATACCTCCTGTTTTATTATATTTTTTGAATAACAACTATAGCGTTTCCCTGCAAGATAGAATCTTTCTTTATTTGTATTCAGATTCATCTTCTCCTGACTTAAGGCTTTTTTACAGTATCTTTCACATAGTGCATTCCGCTTCGTGAAAGTATTTATGAAATGGTCTATCCGGACTGTTACCTAATTAACAATATCAAGTACACTTCCCTGATTGGTATGTCTGACTATAATCTTCTGTGAAATACTCTCCTCCAGCTTATCTACATGTGAGATAATCCCTACCATGCGATGACCTTCTGTCAAGCCGTTTAAAACGGTCAATGCCTTATCTAATACATCTCCATCGAGAGAGCCAAATCCCTCGTCAATAAACAGCGCATCTAACTGATATCCGCCTGCACGATTCTGTACCACATCAGAAAGTCCCAATGCTAATGCTAATGAGGTTAAAAATGATTCTCCACCGGAGAGAGAGACTGAATCTCTTGTTTTTCCGGTTGTCTGGTCAAGCACATAGATTTCCAGTCCCGCTGTCTGATTTTGTTTGCGGGCACTCACCTCATGCTGCAATTCATAGCGTCCTCCACTCATGATATCCAGATGCCGGTTTGCCATATCAAGTATTTCACGGAATACATATCCCATGACATAACGCTCGAAGCTTAATTTTCCTCCCTGCGCATTATGACCGCCTGTAGCAAGATCAGCCAGCTTTTCGATTCTTTGCCATGCTGCTTCCGTCCTCGCAAGTTCTTTCTTTGCTTCCCTTACTTTCCGCAGAGTTAACTGATGATTATAAAGCACAGGCCTGAATTGCTCCAGTTCATGCTCTTTTTCCTTCAGTTTATCCACAATGCCGTTCACACCATCAGAACCTTCTAGCTCTTCTCTCAGCTTTTTGACATCGATGGCAGACTTTCCTTTTAATTTTTCCTGCAGCTCCGCAATCGTCTTACCGGTTGTCTCGACATCTATCTCATAATTTTTCAAGCTGTTTCTTGTGTTTTTTATCCATTCCGCCGGCGCCGTACCCCCGGTTACCTTAAGAACCCTGTCCGCGTCATCCATATCTTCAAATGAATTTTCAGCTAACACTTGTAAGAGCCTTTTCTCTGCCTTCTTCCTATTTTCCTCATCATCAGGCAGCTCCTTTTCTCTTCCCTCTAATTCTCCCTTAATCTGATGATACCTTTGAATGACTTCATCATAGTTTTTCTGTGCAGCATCTATTTGCTCCTGCAGCCGCTTCTTTTCTGCCTCTAATTCTCCGATTTGAGCCTGTGCCTCCTGCCATGTATGATACTTTAAGGATTTTTGCAGTTCTGTGAGGGTACTTTCAAGCCCTGAAAGCGCCCTTTCTGATTGATGTATTTTTTCCTCGCATCTCTTAATGCTTTCCTCACATAACTCTTTCTTTTCCTTTTGTTCCGGTATGAGTGTGTCATTTAGTTTTCCATATCGCCCACTGTTTTTTTCGGCGATATGAAGTGCCTTTTGGGCACTCTCCTCCTTAGCCCGGTATTCCTCTATCACTTTATCAATATACCCCGGCTCCGATAATTGCTCCCACTGTGTCACTTCCGGTCGCAGCTTCTGAATACGCTGCACAATGTGCCTTTTATCATTCAAAAGCTCCGTCTCCCACTTTTCTTTCTCTTTGTCAAATGTCTCTCTTTGCTTATCCACACTTTCAAAGCTTTTCTTTGCCTTATCAACCTCACTTTTGTCAGGAACCTCCTCTCCTGACTGTATCTGTTCATGAAATGCTTCAAAGCTACATTTGTTGACAGCCGTCAATCTGGTATTACATACGGGGCAATTTGCCTCACCATTATGATCAAGGTTAATTTTTAATTCTGCAGACAGAACCCTTGCCTGCCCCTTAAGAAACCTGCTATACAGAACATCATATTTTTCTTTTTCTTCTTCCGCTTTTCTAATACAAGCTGCTAACTTCCTTTTACAGTTTTCTAACGATTTCTCTTTTGCGAGAACATCCTGTATCTCTGACCTGATACCTCTATTGTCTTTGTTCTCCTGATGTCCGGCATCACCGGTCAGAAGGACAAGATTCTCTTTTGCCTTTTTATATGCCGTATCTGCCCTGACAAGTTCTGCGTAAGAGTTCTCAAGCTTCCTCAATTCTTCTTCATAGTTTTGAAGAGTTTCCAAAATTGTTTTCAGTCTTTCTTTGTACTTCTCCTCATTTTTTCCCTCTGTGCTTTTTTCTTTCTCGGTGTCTGCTTTTATCCGGCGATTCCTATCATATTCCTGATATTTTTGTTCGGAATCAGTAAGAATTTGAATCTCTGCCTCCCATTTGTGAATTGCCTCCTGATTCTTCTTTGCTTCTTCTAACACCTTTTTCTTATGGTCTCTGTCTTTTGCAAGTGCCTCTGCACGCCTTTTAAGATTTTTAACTTCTTCCCTGTTTTTCTCAAACTCTTTCTTTGCCTTCTGATATTCCTGTTCTGTGGGTTTTATCTGATAAATGACCTTTTCTATCCGTTCAATGTTATCCTGCTCACTTTTTCTCTGCTCTTTTTGGACTGTCAGCTCCTGCTGATGTGCCAACTTCACCTCAAGATCTTTCAATAAGTTATTCTGCACTTCCGCCCTCGCAATCTCATTGCTGATGGCAGTCTCCTTACTTCTAAAGGCATCTACCTCGTCATTCAGCTGTTGTTCCTTTTCTCTGTCATTTTTTTCAAGCTCACACAACCTACTTTCTAATTCAGAATGTTCCGGGATATAAATCTCTTTCTCCTCCTCGCTGATTCCCTCCGGCATGTGAAAGCTTTCCATGGCACTTTTTATCTTATCATACCCTTCCCTGTTCCTCTGCTGCATAAGTTTTTTCTTCGCTGCTGCCAAGAGATTCTGATAATACACATAATCAGAACTGTCAAATAACGTTCCTAATATCTCATTTTTCTTTTCACTGTCTGCCTCCAGAAATTTTTTAAATTCTCCCTGGGCAAGCATCACAATTTTGCGAAACTGCTCGGCATTCATTCCCAGAATCTGTTCTATTCTGTCTGTCACATTTTTCTCAATAACATCTTTCCCATATTCCTTGAGCTTCGCTGAGACAGTACTTTTTTCATACTGTCCTGTGGCTCTGTTTTTCGAAAAATGCAGTACCCGTTCCACCACATGCTCTTTTCCCGCCTGCTCAAATGTCAGCTTCACCACCGTATCCACCGACTTGTCCACATAATCGCAGTGCATCATCTCAAAGGAACGGGAACGGAGCTTTGCCTTTGCATTTTCTTCCCCACTGGCTTTTCCGAATAAGGCAAACATAATTCCATCAAATATTGTCGTCTTACCTGCCCCTGTGTCTCCCGTAATCAGGTACAAATCATGCTGCAGTTTTCTAAAATCGACACATGTATATTGCGAATAGGAACCAAACGCTGTCATCTCCAATACAATCGGTTTCATTTTACACCTCCTGCATAATTCTCCATTATAAATGCCAGTAATCTGTCAACTTCTCCTTCGTCCGGCTCACTACATTGCTTTTCTGTTTCATCTGCATGACGCACCTGTTCCCCTACAAACGCAAACAGTTTCTGATCCTTTTCGTCCGGTTCATTCTCATGATTCCGCTGCTTATATAGCTCTTCAAAGTATTCCTCTACTGACTTCTTTTCTCCGGTTCTTTTTTCAACATCACTGACATCGCCATACTCCCGATATTCTGACACCAATTCCATGACAATGCTGTTCCGGCTTCTGCAAAGATTTCTGACAGACTCCGATATCTCCGGTGAAATTCTCTGATCTGTGATTACCACACGAAGATATTCCTCTGTACTTCTTTGCTTTTCAATTTCTTCTTTGACTCCGGCATAACTTCCCTTAATCTCCCGCATCTTGTGAAGGGGCTCAATCACCAGTGTCTCCATATGAATCTCTTTGTTTTTCTCTCCCATACTCACAAGAACCGGTCCCTTTTGGGGCTGTTTTATCTCGTCAAAATGGTAACACAATGGAGAGCCTGCATATCGCACTGTATTTCTCCCTACATGATAAGAAGAATGAATGTGTCCTAATGCCACATAGTCAAAGCCATCGAATGCCGTGAAATCCACCTGTCCCACTCCGCCTACCATAGACTCAGAACCGCCGGGCTCCACTGTCCTCCCGTCAGCTACAACATTCTGGTGTGCCACCAGCACATTCCTTTGTGAGAAATCAATCTCCTGCTCCTGTAATAAATGTCTCACTGCCATATCATAGTCCCTAATGCTCTCATCCTCCAGCCTGTCTGCCACCAATGCCGGAAACAGATACGGCATCAGCCAGAAATTCACCGTGCCAAATTCATCTTTTTTTTCTACATGCATCAGCTTTTTTTCCATTGTTCCTGCTATGTAGATATTCTGCTTGGCAAGAATACCGCCGGCAAAGGAAAGCCTCTGTCCCGAATCATGATTTCCTGCTATCAGAAGCACAGAAATCTCCAACTGCTCCAATCTCGTGATCATTCTGTCAAAAAGTGCAACCGCCTCACCGGAGGGGGCACTTCTGTCATAAACATCTCCTGCTATGACGACAGCATCCGGTCTGATTTCCTGTGCTATCTTCAAAAACCTTTCTACCCATACTACCTGATCCTGATTGTCGATCAATGACACACCATGAATGGATTTACCAAAATGCAGATCTGCCAAATGTATAAACCTCATTTATAATTCCTCCTGCGTTCAAGGGAAAATCTGTACTGTTATATAGAATGCTCTATTCCGATTATAAATAATTTATATATTTTTTTCAATCCCCCTGATATCCTTTTGAGTAGAATTCCATATATGTGATACTTTCTTCCAGCCACTCTACTCCCGGCCAGTTGGTTTCACAGGCTGAGATGTATAACTGTTTTCCTTTTGTACATACCGTGAAAATTCCTGTCTCAATCACATCACTCTTTTTATCTTTTATCTTAATCCTGATTCTCTCTATGCCATCATATTTTTTTGCCCGATTCACTTCACTATATTGATCATCATCCAGATAAGAGATATCAATAATCCGATATCCCTGATTGAAATAGTTCTCCAATCGTCTTGCAAAATGTTCAATCAGTTTATCTTTAATTTCGTCATCGCTCAAATGAAGCCATTTTTATCTCCGTTTCTCTCTCAACTTTCACTGTTCCTACATGCATCTTTTAGCATATTGCGTTTCATTCTGTATGCAACAAATTTTTTTTCTAAAACGATGAAATTGATATATTGTCACCATCACAATGAATCCCATCAGCAGTCCGGCCAATAACTCCGTAACCGTTGTCAAAATATTTTGATAATTTGATTTTATCATCAACCCTCTATTTTTAAAAAGAAGGAGGACATACGGATGTGCTACGTATACAGGCAGTGTATCTGTTCCAAGCATCGACAGCCTTGACCTTTTTTCCGGCATTCCTGTAAGAATGCCAAAGACCAAAATTCCGCCTGCCAAGTAACACAGCAGTCTTTTCATTTCCCCCGCTTTGATAAAAAGCTTATCATAAGAATCTGCCTGCCACAGAAATTGATAGGGAATATCCCAAATGAAACGCTGCAGCACTATCACCGCCGTCACCATCAGAATAACTGCCGGGATTCTGTATCGTTTCCAATCTTTCTCACCGGAAGTAAATAAGCCTGCTATAAAATATGGCAGATACACAATGGTTCTTGATAATGACATAACCCTGCCAATTTGATTACATTTTCCCACCAGACATCCACATACTGCTAACATTACGATACAAAGTACTTTACCACGCACCGTAATCTTAGGCTTCCTCTCTTCTGCCATATCTTTCAATGTAAACCATAATTGCGCTACTCCCAGCCATGCCACTAATGATAACAGATACCAGAGATGCCAGTAGGGATAAAACAAATGTAGATTTCTGATATTATGTATAGTATCGCCTGCCAATATATTCTGTATGCCTTCTATCCTACTGGTCAGTATCATGATTCCCTGTATGATCAAATACATTCCGGCATATCTTTTCAAAAGTATCCTGCACTGAGTCTTACTGTGAACAAAATATCCGGTAATGTAGATAAATGCCAGCATGTGAACAAGATAAATATATTGGTAAATGATTTCTGCAATCCCAGAATACGTGATGGCTGTTTCTATCATATGACCATACACCACCAAAAAAATAAGCAGCAATTTTATATTACAATATTTTGCTTTCCGTTCCCTGAATGTAACCACTTTTTCACCACCTTTCCTATGTTAGAGTCGGTTGGTGAAAAAAAGTTACATTATTTTCACCGGCTTCGCAGCAACCGCCGGTTTATTTTATCAAATGGACAGAAAAATAACTGCCTGATTACAAAACCAGACAGTTATCAACTATATAACCAACTATTCAGTACTAACCACTTGAACAACAATTCAAATTAATTTCTAAAGGATTTAAGAACCTGTTGAACTGTTCATTCTTTTAACAGCCTCTATTACCTGTTCATCTGTAATCTGTGCAATTGCCATGGCATCTTCGTCACTTAACCCATGTTGCTTGCAACTGATATACACAAGAATTCCCTTTTCGGCAAGTCCTATATCAAAGCCCTGACTTAATCCTTGGCTTAATCCTTCATTTCGGGCATCATCAATATCCTTTTTAAAAACAGGATAGAAAGTATCAGCCAAATCTGTCATCATAGTAGTATTCTCCTTCCATTTATTGATTTTTTCAGAATTTGCCATATGTACCACCTTCAAAACAGACTTAATTAACTTAATAAAATCATCATTTTTTGTTTTATGATAAAAGACAAGCCCCTCGGATACGAATACCTTATAAATGTTATGGTAATCTCAGATGCCTCAATATTGTGAAACCGGGTATTCTCAGTATTGTTTGTCATTATTCTGTTGCTCAAATTAACCTCCCTCATATCATTATCATTTTTCAGGATCAATGGATTGTAAAAACAAGTCATCAGATTGTTTTTAAATGAAACTATTTTATATTGTAATAATATATTATATTAGCAATAATGTCAATATGTATATTAACAAAAATAATATAGTAAAAGCGAATACAAATCTCTACGATACATAAAATTCCTCATCTGTATCCACGCAGTAACATCCCAGAATGCCTCCCAGGTCTCTATGCCCTGCTCCACAATCCAGATTCATATAATGTGGTGTTCTGTAAATTTTATTAGAAGCATCTTCATTCAATCCAAAAGTACATACATGCCCCACAAACAGGAATCTGTCCAAAGCATTTTTAATATGTGCCGGCGCATAATGAAGATCCAGAGAAATCAAATATTCAAAAAGATTTTCCCTTGCCGCCTTGTCTATGGACTTAGTGACATTAATAGTGCCGTCCTCATTATAGACATACATTGTGGCACTAATGCCTGTATGCGTAATCACAGCTCTTCCATATTTCATCGTATCAATTTCAACATACAACGGAAGCTTCGTCAGAAATTGAAGCAACTCCTCTCTCTCCTCCTCTGACATTTCCTTAATGTCTCTCAACGTATGCTCTCCGCCAAAGCTAATCCACCTCTTCTCTGACAATTCTCCCTTCATATACCTGATGGCAAATAATTCATGATTTCCCATCAAAAACTGCATCGTTCCCTCCTCAACAAAGGGCTTAATAAACTGATACAGCTTAATACCATGTCTGTTTCTGTCTAATATATCTCCAATGATTATCAGCTGATCGTAATCAAAATTAAAGTTGATTGTCCGCAGCATTTTCTTAAATAAATCAAAATCACCATGAATGTCTGATATTAAATATCTCAAATCACTTCACACCTCCGATACCACAATCATTTTTATATTCATTACAGCTACCAATCATTATATCCTATTTTCCCATAAACTTCTACTACTGTTTTTGCGTGACAGCATTGCAGGAATAAATTATATTTATTATTATTCCACACTGTTATACCCCTGATATCCCTTGTGTAAGTTAGTAGAATATCGACAAGAAGGGCTTGATAATTGTCAGACTTTCGCATATACTTAAGGCAATATAATAAACGTGAGCGCAGAGTGGGTATATGAAGCAGTGAGACGAATCCCTACCTGAAACGAGCATTTCCATCAATCTGGCGGGAAAACGTCTCAGAGATGAAGGGAGAAATCTGATACCATATGCTCAACATTAAAAAAGGAGTAACCGCATGGACTATAAACCATTACCAATAGGATATGAGAACTTTAACAGATTAATATCAGAAGATTACTATTATATTGATAAGACATTATTTATAAAAGAACTGTTAGACAATAAGACGATGGTCAATCTTTTCACCCGGCCGAGACGCTTCGGAAAAACGTTGACTCTCAGCATGCTCAAGTATTTCTTTGAGGATGCTTATGATTTTCGTGGAAATAAGGAGGACTACAGGCAGCTATTTGACGGAATGAAGATTATGGAAGCAGGAGAACGCTATACAAAGCATATGGGGAAATATCCTGTAGTTTCGCTGACCTTAAAGTCAGGAAAACAGTCTACTTTTCAAAGTTGTATGAAAGAACTGAGAAACTACTTTGCCCTTGAGTTTGACAGACATCAGTATATATTAAGAGATGACTGCCTGTCGGAAGAAGAAAAAAAAAGATTCAGAGATTATATGAATCTTAAATTGGAGGCAGAAGACTATAAATATTCACTTAAGTTTCTGTGTGACTGCCTGAAAAAGTGGCACGGAAAAGATGTCATCGTTCTTCTTGATGAATATGATGTACCGCTGGAGGGTGCATATCATTATGGATTTTATGCGGATATGGTTGATTTTATCAGAGAGCTTTTCGGAAGTACGTTAAAGATAAATGACAGTCTCTATTTTGCTGTCATTACCGGATGCTTAAGAATCTCCAAGGAATCCATTTTTACCGGACTGAATAATCTTCGAATTAATTCCATTATGACGAAGAATTACGGAGAATACTTTGGCTTTACAGAGGATGAGACTAGAAAAATCTGTGATGACTATCAGATACCGGAGAATTATGAACAGTTAAAGAATTGGTATAACGGATATATATTCGGCAATACCAACGTTTACAATCCATGGAGTACCATTCAGTATATCTACGACCATTACCGGACGCCGGATGAATTTCCAATGTCATACTGGGCGAATACCAGCAGCAATGCCATCGTGCGTACCCTGATTGAAATGGCAGACAGGAAGGTAAAGGACGAAATTGAAGTGTTGATTGCAGGAGGAAGTATCGAAAAACCGGTACATGAGGATATTACTTATGATGAGATATATGACAACATGGATAACCTGTGGAACTTTATGTTTTTTACAGGATATTTTAAGAAGATATCAGAGCGGTTTGAAGATGTGCAGACATATGTTACCATGAAGATACCAAATCAGGAGGTAATGTATATTTTTAAAAATAAGATCCGTACATGGTTTGATGCAAAATTGAAGAAAAGGAATCCTGAAATATTATTTAATGCGGTCGTAAACAAAAAAACGGATATCATTAGAGATGAAATCACAAAGATGCTGTATGTGTCTATCAGTTTTTATGATTATTATGAAAATTTCTATCACGGTTTTTTGGCTGGAATACTTTATGGAATGGGAGATTATGTGATAAAATCAAACAGGGAAAGTGGAAACGGAAGGACAGACCTGTGTCTGAAACCTGTGTCAAGATTTCAGACAGCATATATCTTTGAGTTCAAGATAGCAAAAAAAGTCTCTGATCTGGAGGCTGTGGCCGAGGAAGCAATCCGGCAGATCAATGATAAAAAGTATGATATCGAGGTTATCAATGACGGATATGAAAATATTGTAAAATATGGCATAGCATTCTGTGGCAAGGATTGTTATGTGATGATGGAGCAGGGAATGAACAATACAGATTCTGCGAATTGCTCATAATAATTTTGAATAGTTCGCAGAAGATTCCTGTTGAATCGCTATCGCGATATTTCTATATATTGGTACTGCTTCGTTCAGCAGTCATCATCTGCTTAAGCTCCTCCGGAAAAAGTTCCTTCTCCTCAATTACCTGCCTAATGTTGTCGTTTCTCCAGAACAGGAACAGAATGGCGAGGTATTCACTCCACTGAAGCTCCCTCTCTCCAAGCATAATCTGTGTCAGTTCTCTTTTATCAAGTCCAATTTTTTTTGATAATTCCTCATTGGATATTTCAAACAAAATCATCAGATTTTCAAGTTCTTCTGCCATTTTTTTTGTATATATATTCCGGGCAATTTTATTCGAATTCATATTTTTATCTTTTCCTCCAATGCATTTGGCAATAATCCCAAAGGCTCTAAAATAACCTTTGTTTTTCTGTTATATTGAAATAAAAATAACAATGCCAGAAATTGCGTCCATGAAAGCATCATTTTCCCTTCTTCTATCTGTCTGTATAATTCAGCAGAAATCCCTATGTAGCTGCTCATCTCTTCTATCGTCATTCCCACAAGCAGCCTGAGTGCCGGTAGGTCGAGAACCATTTCTGTTTTAACCTGTTCTACATCCAGATTCCTCTCTGTATCCTCTCTCTGTCCGACAATCCCAAATACCCTCTTAAAAATCTCTAAACTCGCCTCTCCTCTTACAAAAGTATTATGCATGCGGATAAAATTCACGTCCAGGTGATACAGTTTCAATAGCTTTCCTGTTCGATTCTGTAATGTTCTTATCTCAAAGGGCACTGCTTTTTTTCCACCGATCAGATATACCCCTTTTTTGTAAAACTCATTGATGTACTCCATCAGTCCTTCCGGTATCACAACTGTCCTAATCTGCTTTTTTGTCGGCAGCTCCATCACGATTCTCTCCGTTTTTGACTGCATTTCTTCATTATTTTTTCTTTTCACTCTCTGAACTGTCTGGTGAATATACATTTCTCCCCGTTCGAGATCAATATCATCGCAATGAAGGGCACATACTTCTCCCGTCCCTATCCCACAATATAAAATCAATAGTGAAGCCAGCATTTCATAGTTATGGTGATACTTGGCACAGACACACAAAGCCTCCTGCTCTGACGGTGTCAGCACTGATGTCTTTGCTCCCACTGCTTCTGCTGCTTCCGTCACTTCTGGTGCCCCTGATGTGCCTGTCTTTGTCTTCTGAAGGTACCCTCCTGTCTCCTTACGCTCCATCTTCTCAGCCATCTGAACAACTCCGGAGACAATCGAACCAATCTGCATCAGTGTTGATTTTTTCAAGGGATTTCCTTTTTCCCACTCCTGATTCAGTATCACTGTCGGAAATTGCTTTATCATCTCCAGCGAAATATCTTTTACCAAAGTTCCACGAAGCTGCGGAAGGACATACCGCTCATACCAGAACTCGTACTTATCGCAGGTCAGGGCAGACAATTTTTCCCTGCACCTTGAAAGCCAGATATCCCCTACCTCTTCGAAAGGTCTGTCACACCATCTGGTGGATTGTGATTGTTCTTTATGCGTTGATTTTTCTTTTGGGATCATGGTACTTCTCCTCCTTCTCACCGTGTACCTCTTACCTGTCATCAGCCAATTACATCCCTTATATCTGTCATTCTTCCGAAAAATGGATCTTCAATCGTAAGTGATAGAAATTGTTCGTCCACTATTTTGGTATGATTCACAAGCGTCAGAAACACTTCACAGAGCTTTTTATTTTCCTGCCAGTGATTTTCCGGCAACAACCGGATATACTCTGTAAAATAATCGTCAATTCCTCTCTGCGCCCTTGTGATGCAGTCAATATCCTCTCTGCTGCGGGTTTCATCCGCATAAGCAGGGTTTCCCTCCTCATCAAATTCCACTGTTGCCGGATAGGGAGAGGTCAGCATTGTCTCAAGAGTATAATAGTTATCAAAAATAACACTGCTGTTTCTTTCACTATCTGAATAAAATGCCTCAATATCCAGACCTTTTCCCTCCATAAATTCCGGCTCCAATCTCAAAAAATAGAAACCCTTCAAATGCTGCCTAAATAACTTAGAAAGATATAGCTGTGTGGTTCCCTTCGCTACAAAATCAAACATTGCTGTCACTTCACTTTCGATTGGAAGCTTTTCAATATACCGGTGATAGTTCTTACGCTTCTGTTCGGCATTGTGAAGGATTTCACTATTTCTGTCCCGTTTTCCTTTGACGATGCCAAACCGCACTTTTAAATTTTCTTCTTC
>CACXFV010000078.1 GCA_902767015.1 uncultured Lachnospiraceae bacterium
ATCTCATGCCTAAGAAACCCTCTCTGAATATTGAAATCATTGACAAGAGCAGACTTATTGCATAATTCTTAAACCGAACTCACGTTAGTTTAGGAATTAGCTATTATTATGGTCAAGGTGTTGCACAATCATATACAGCTGCTGTCAAGTGGTTTAGAAAAGCAGCGGAACAAGGTGATGCACAAGCACAATGCAATTTAGGGGTATGTTATCATACTGGGCACGGATTAGAACAATCAAAAACAGAAGCTATCAAATGGTATAGAAAATCAGCAAAACAAGGTTATGACTTAGCTAAAGAAAAACTAGACATGTTAGGTCTCGACTACTGACATCATTGGCTTTTCTCACCAATTAACCCCTCCAGTGCTTTCACACAAACTCTGGCCATAAGGAAATCTCAGACAAACTCCCAATAATCCACCGATAATCTTGGACTTATCCAAGAAACCTGTAGAATTCTACAAGCTTTGAAGTATCTCCAACATTTTGGAAGAAAACTTGCAATACTGGGGGTACTGATGACTTACAATACAAAGGTATCTAAAATAATCAATTTTTCCTTATTAAAAGAGATTTTTATTATTCTCAATTCTCATTAACTGATATACGACCCATCTTTCACCATTATATACCATAGACAACTGAACATTCTCTCCATCAGAAATATCACCCAAAAGATTATCAGGCACATAATAATCACCAACAAATCCGAAACAGTTGCCTTTAGCATTATATTTAATACGAATCACACCTTCTGCCGTTTTCTTCATTTTAGTTTCGCTATCAGGGAGTGGCTCTATTTGAAGCATCCTTCTAATTATTCTGCCATCCTTTAATTTTTTTGAATAATAATGAATGCTGACCACATCTGCAATATTCGGTCTAAGTTCTGTTTCTGAATATTTAATAATGATATCATTTCTATGTCCAAAAACACAATGAAAAAGTAGCTTTGAATTGTTCACATGGTCAACAACAGCCACTTTCTGAGGGAATGACAAAACTGCAGAATCTGGATTTTCAGTTCTAATGAACAATGCTTTGATAGGTTTCCCAACTATGTCACCTTTTTGTGGAATCGCACAACACAAACAATATTGCCCTATCTCCAATTGCATATCAGACACAAGAATCATCCGCTCATTATTTTGAGAAACTACGTGATAAAGTTTTTTTTCTTTATTAAAATAGTCCACATAGCAGACAACGGACTTTAAGACATCCACAACATTCTTATCTGATGTTCGTATAAGACCAACACCAGTCTTATTGTTTTCACGATTTATAAGCTTTACATCATAACAGCAACCTATTAATTCTCTTTTATTCTTATGTAATGTTTTTACCTTCACCGACACTTCCACGCCTTCAGATGAAACAAGTTTGGCTTTCTCTATTTCTTTATTATTTATTTTTTGTGAATAGATATCGCATACGACCATTGACACCCAATCAATGTCAGAGAAAATAAAATCGTCTGCTACAGCCTGATTTTCCTGATAATAAGAATTATTATCTTTTGGATAAGCAACTGATTCTGGAATAATTTGAGATAGTCTCACATACTCATTTTTCAGATTCCATCCAAAATGCTGATATGTTTTTTTGAATGTATTGAGTTCACATTTTGCCAAATCAAACTTATTCTCGTCTATGAGCAGCTGCGCTAAGGACAAATGTACATCACCCAAGAATTCATCTTTGGGTTCCGATAAAATTGCCTTACATAAAGCGGAGATTTTTAACTTCTTATCATCAATTGCATCCGCTAATTCTTTCCACAGATAGAATCGGTTAGACTTAAGTAAGAGTTTACGATAAATTGCTACTCCTTCATCTTTTTTGCCCATAGACAATTTTATTTGAGCTAAATGACGTTCTAGATTATCATCATGATAGAAAGAAATCGCTTTTTGTAATATATCCAAGAAAGATTCTTTAACCTCACTATATTGTTGCAATTTCAAAGCTTTTAAAATGCGGCCAATGGTTTTTTCCACTAAAGAAGGAAACTCTTTTCCGTCTTTATTAACACGATTCCAATCTTCTTCTCTAAAATTATATATACCC
>CACXFV010000079.1 GCA_902767015.1 uncultured Lachnospiraceae bacterium
AATATTAACAACCGTAATTATTTTAATGTGATACAGGCAAATTTATGCAATCATTTTTTGCTGTCTGTAAATGAATCGTATGTGAAGTGAGGTGGAAGATGAAAACAACAGAGTCGGAATATGAAGATTTTTTTGAGTATTTCAGGCAATGTACCTGTGATGAAAATGATATTATGAAACAGATTATGGATTTTAAAATGGTTCATTCAAAGCTGGTATTTGGGGGATTGGCGGCGAGAGAATTTATTACGCTTGGTTTATTGAAGGCATATGCAGATTATATTACTGATATAAGCAGTTTCAGTGATGATGGAGACAGTGACAATCAAGAGATAACAAGGCATTCCGTTACCACTGTTATACCGGAGACGGGAGTAAATGTGTCAGTATTGGCCAACTGTCTTGAAGTTTCCATGCCGCAAGTATCAAGATTGCTTAATTCTATGGAGAACAAAGGATATATTGCAAGAAGTATGAATCACAAGGACAGAAGAGTGATATATGTCAAAATCACCGATAAGGGAAGGCTGATAAGTAAATGTGCAGTGGAGGAATATAAGGATTATATGAAAAAAGTTACAGACACGATGGGGAAGGAAAGACTTCAGACACTGATTGATATGCTCTATGAATTGAATGGTATTATGAATGAACTGCGTACGCCGGTACATCACTAGGAGACAGCCGGTTTACCGGATTTAGTGAAAAGAAGTAAAATGTAATAAAAAAGTTTTTGAAGAAAGGAAAAATATGAGTATAGTAAAATATTGGAAAAATCATGTTGCACTTGTGGCAGTGATTATTATCCTTCTTGTGGTACAGGCATACTGTGATTTAGCACTTCCTAACTATACAGCTGACATTGTCGATGTAGGAATCACAAATGGTGGAATTGAGTATGCAGTACCGGAGAAAATGAGCAGGCAGACTTTTGAGAATATATGTCTGTTCTTAAGTGATGAACAAATTGAAATCGTTCATTCGGGTTACAGGCAGCTTGACAATGAAACTTATGAGTTGAATACGGATAATGAGAAGAAGATACAAAATCTGGATGAAATAATGGGAATCGCCATAATGATGGTTTCACAGATGAGTATGACTGCTGAGGACGGAACCATACCGTTAGAACAGATTAAGTCAGCATATGAGACCGGAATGATGACTAAGCAGGATCTTACCACGATGGCTGTGGAAGCAAAAAACAGTATGGGAGATTATGGGGATAGTGTCATAAAAAGCCAGGCTATTTCATTGATAAAGAATGAATATAAAAACATAGGTGTTAATGCTGATAAAATACAGAGGAGATATCTCACAAAAAAAGGGATTATTATGATTTTGTATTCTGTAACTGCCATGGCTGCAGCAATACTGATCGGTCTGTTAGCATCCATCGTGGCAGCAGGCGTTGGTATGAATCTTAGAAATAAGGTATTTAAGAAGGTAATATCATTTTCAAATGCAGAGATTGATAAATTTCAGACTTCTTCACTGATCACAAGAAGTACTAATGATATCCAGCAGATACAGATGGTTACGGTGATACTTCTTCGAATGGTGATGTATGCGCCTATCCTTGCAATAGGTGGTATCACTAAGGTACTCAGGACAGATACGGGGCTGGACTGGATCATTGTTCTTGCAGTGGTCACGATTGTAGGTTTTGTATTACTGTTAGTTGCGATTGCGATGCCAAAGTTCAGAGTCATGCAGACATTAGTCGACAAGCTTAATCTGATCGCGCGGGAGATTCTCACAGGTGTTCTTGTCATCAGAGCATTTGGAAGAGAGAAAGAAGAAGAAAAAAGATTTGAAAAAGCGAATATCAATCTTACAAAGACACAGTTGTTTACCAACAGAGTTATGACATTTATGATGCCGGTGATGATGCTGATCATGAATGGCGTGACAGTATTGATTGTATGGATGGGAGCTAAAGGGATAGACTCAGGCAGGCTTCAGGTGGGAGACATGATGGCTTTTATTACATATACGATGCAGATTATTATGTCATTTCTGATGTTGACCATGATTTCAATTATGCTTCCGAGAGCAAGTGTGGCTGCGAAGCGAATCGAGGAAGTGCTCAATACAGACAGTACGATAACAGATTCATCTGATAGTGCACAGAATGATGAAAAGATGTCAGAAACCAGAGGTGTGCTTAAGTTTGAGCAGGTTAATTTCAGATATCCGGGCGCATCTGATAATGCTTTAGAAGAAATTTCATTTACTGCGAAGCCGGGAACGACAACGGCTGTTATAGGAAGTACCGGTTGTGGAAAATCCACGCTTGTACACCTTATTACCAGATTTTACGATGTAACAGAAGGAAGGATTACCATCGACGGGATGGATATCCGCAATATCACACAGCATAAATTAAGAGAAATGCTGGGATTTGTTCCGCAAAAGGGAGTACTGTTTTCAGGAGACATTGAATCAAATATTAAATTTGCCGGTGAATTTGTAACAGATGAGGATATGTATATGGCTGCCAAGATAGCACAGGCAGAGGAGTTTATACAGTCAAAGCCGGATCAGTTTCATTCCGAAATAGCGCAGGGCGGAACGAATGTTTCGGGAGGACAGAAACAGAGATTATCGATTGCCAGAGCAATCGCAAAGAAGCCGAAAATATTCCTGTTTGATGACAGTTTTTCTGCGTTGGATTATAAGACCGATGTAGTGTTAAGAAAAGCATTAAAAGAAAAACTTACCGATTCTACACTCATCATCGTTGCCCAGAGAATCAGTACAATACTTCATGCAGATAACATTATTGTTCTTGATGAAGGAAAAATTGTCGGCATGGGCACCCATGAGAGTCTCTTACAAAATTGTGAGGCTTACAGAGAGATTGCTAAGTCGCAATTATCAGAAAAAGAATTGAAAGGGGGCATGTAAAATGGCTGAACAGAGAAGAAGACCAGGCGGACCGCCGGGAATGCCGGCTGAAAAGGCAAAAGATTTTAAGGGAACCTTTAAAAAATTGGTTGGCCACATAGCAGAGTATAAGGTGAAACTCATTTTTGTGATTTTATTTGCAATAGGAAGTACGATATTTAATATCGCAGGTCCTAAAATTCTCGGTCGGGCCACTACAGAGCTGGGAAAAGGTCTGGGAAGAATGATTGCCGGTACAGGTGGCATTGATTTTGACAGAATTAGCGAAATACTGCTGTTTTTGCTAGGGCTATATGTTGTGAGCGCGATATTTTCCTTTATTCAGGGATGGCTGATGACGGGAATGTCACAGAAAATGTGTTATGGTCTTAGAAAGGATATCTCTGAAAAGCTCAACAGGCTTCCCATCAGTTATTATGAGTCGAGAACAGTAGGAGAGACGCTTTCAAGAGTTACAAATGATATCGATACCCTGCAGATGAGTCTTAATCAGTGTATAACCCAGTTTATTACCTCCATTACCACATTGGTTGGTGTGCTGGTGATGATGTTAAGTATCAGTCCGCTGATGACATTGATTGCACTTGTTATATTGCCGGTTTCAGGTATATCTGTGGGATTAGTTGTGAAAAAATCGCAAAGGCATTTTATTGCGCAGCAGAAGTATCTCGGAGAAATCAATGGACAGATTGAGGAAGTATATAGTGGGCACAATATTGTTAAAGCCTTTAACAGAGAAGAGATTGTATCGGATAATTTTGATAAGACCAATGCAATGCTGTATAAATCCGCATGGAAGTCCCAGTTTTTGTCAGGTATGATGATGCCTATTATGCAGTTCATCGGTAATTTGGGATACGTGGCTGTAGCTGTTCTTGGAAGTTTTCTTGTCATCAATGGAAGTATACAGATAGGTGACATTCAGTCATTTATCCAGTATGTAAAAACCTTTACGCAGCCAATCCAACAGCTTGCGCAGGTATCCAATATGTTCCAGTCCATGGTGGCCGCTGCAGAGAGAGTATTTGAAGTGTTGGATGAGAAAGAGGAAGAGTTAAATGCAGAGAATCCGGTTAAGCTTGACAGTGTAAAGGGAAATGTTGACTTTGAAAATGTACATTTTGGATATAACCCTGAGAAAATTATTATTAATGATTTCAGCTGTAGTGTTAAACCGGGTCAGACAGTGGCCATAGTGGGACCAACCGGTGCGGGCAAGACCACTATAATCAAACTATTGATGAGATTTTATGATGTTAATGGTGGTGCGATTAAGGTGGATGGTCATGATATAAGAAGTTTTAACAGATATGACCTGCGAGATAATTTTGGAATGGTGCTTCAGGATACATGGCTTTTTAAGGGAACGATTATGGAGAATATCCGGTATGGAAGACTTGATGCAACTGATGAGGAGGTCATTGCAGCGGCAAAGGCGGCTCATGCCCACCATTTTATCAAGACACTTCCGGGTGGTTATGATATGGAACTCAATGAGGAAGCCAGTAATGTGTCACAGGGACAGAAACAGCTGCTTACCATAGCGCGAGCCATACTTGCGGACAAGAAAATACTGATTCTTGATGAGGCAACCAGTTCAGTGGACACAAGAACAGAAGTGAGAATACAGAAGGCAATGGATAACCTGATGAAGGGAAGAACCAGTTTTGTGATAGCGCACAGATTGTCAACCATAAAGGATGCAGATGTGATACTTGTCATGAAGGACGGAGATATCATAGAACAGGGAAATCATGAAGAACTGATTGCAAAAAACGGATTTTATGCAGAATTATACAATTCACAGTTTGAACAAATAGCGTAATTATGCTATAATCAATGGTACAGTAATATTCACGGTTACTATTTACATGAAGCAGTCACTATTCACATATTGCTGTACCATTATCTATTTTGTAAAGGCGGAGGCTGTGGTTTTGAGATGGAGAATAAATCAACAGATAAAAGTAAGCAGAAGAAACGATTGCGGGGGCTTAATTTATCGCTAGTTATTATGACAGTGGTTCCGTTTATTGTTGTAGGATTATTTTTGGGAATATTTATGACAAGAAATTTTAAGAAAATAATTCTTCGTGAGATTAGTGAGGATTTAAAACATACGGCGTTGATAGTAAAGTATACCCTTGATTTTGCCTATGAGGGTGATTTAGAGCCTGTGGGCAATGGGCATGTGGCCATTGTCAAAGGAGAGAAGGTGCTAAGTGGCGATTATTCTCTGATAGACAGTATAAAAGAGGATACAGGCACCGAGGTGACGATTTTTTATGAAAACACGAGAGTTGTTACCACAATTCTGAACCGGGATGAGAACCGAATGATAGGAACGACGATTTCAGATGTGGTTGTTGACAGAGTCATCAAAAATAATAAAGATGCGTTTTACGACAATATCAGTATTGATAAAAAGTCATATTGTGGCTATTATATGCCTATCCATAACGCAGATGGCGTCAATGTGGGCATGATTGCCATATTAAAGCCGTTAGATGTTGTGAATAAAAAGATTGCTGATGAAATGCGCGGACTTATGATTGTATTGTTTATGGGGCTTGTGCTGATGGCATTTATCAGCTTCCGATATGCAAACCGGCTGATTGCCAGAATACATAAAATTCAGGTGTTTATTGTCAAAATTTCCAACGGCGATTTTCGGGTAAGACTGGATGAGAGAGTATTTCATAAGAAAGATGAGATAAGCGATATCGGAAGGTCGGCAGAGAAGATGCAGAGTTCACTGCGAAAGCTGATAGAATTAGATGCGCTGACAGAGATTAATAACCGAAGGTTTGGCGATAAGATGTTAGAGGAGGCACATGCGAGATTGGTAGGTAAGGGGGAAAAGTTTTCTGTAGCTCTTGCTGATATCGATTTTTTTAAGAAGGTAAATGATACCTACGGACATCAGTGTGGTGACCTTGTGTTAAAGGAAATGGCTGCCATCTTTAGAAAGCATATGTTAGGAAAGGGCTTTGTGGCAAGATGGGGCGGTGAGGAATTTCTGATGGTGTTTGAGGACGCTGACATGGAAACGGCATATAAGACGATGTTAAAAATTGTCGATGAGATACGGGCTAAGGAAATCACCTTCAATGACCAGACACTTTCTGTTACCATTACCTGCGGTATGGCAGAGGGAAGTGAACAGAATGTCAACATGATTGTAAGGGAAGCAGACGATAAGCTGTATAAAGGGAAACAGAATGGAAGAAATCAGATAGTGATGTAAAAAAGAGAGCGCCTGGCGCGCTCTTTTTTCTTTTAAGTATGTCCATTGGTGTATTGATACACAGGTAAATGTTTTTCGTAACAGGTATCTATAATTGTACCGTCACAAAGATATCATATATCGCAGCGATGGCTTTCTCAAAGTCGGCATCCTCTACACCGACAATGATATTTAATTCGCTGGAGCCCTGATCTATCATTTTGACGTTGACATGTGCGTGGGCAAGTGCAGAGAAAATTCTTCCGGCTGTACCTCTTGTGGATTTCATGCCGCGTCCCACAATGGCAATCAGTGCTATATCAGATTCAATATCAATAGAATCCGGGTGGGTATTTCTGTGGATTCCCGCGAGAACCTCCTGTTCTTTTCTGCCAAATTCTTCCTGATTGACAAACACACTCATGGTATCAATACCGGATGGCATATGTTCAAATGAGATTCCGTTTTTTTCAAATTCCTCCAAAACCCGTCTGCCAAATCCCAACTCTGCATTCATCATATCTTTTTCAATGCTGACAGCGGTAAAACCTCGTTTGCCGGCGATACCGGTAATGGTGTATTCGGATTTCTTTGATGTACTCTCCACAATCATGGTTCCCATATCTTCAGGTGAGTTGGTGTTTCTGATATTAATAGGGATACCCTCTTTTCTGACAGGGAAAATAGCATCCTCATGGAGAACAGTAGCTCCCATATAGGAAAGCTCGCGAAGCTCTTTGTAAGTAATCGTTGATATCACTTTAGGGTTATTAATAATTCTAGGGTCAGCAATCAGTACACCTGATACGTCAGTCCAGTTCTCATACATATCCGCCTTGACAGCCTTTGCCACAATGGAGCCGGTGATATCAGAACCGCCTCTTGAAAAGGTCTTTATCGTGTCATTCGGCATTGAACCATAAAAGCCCGGTATCACAGCATAGTCAAGATGACTGAGCTTTTCAGACAAAGCTTTATTAGTGCTGTCAGCGTCAAAATTGCCATAGTCATCAAAGAAGATGACCTCTGCGGAATCAATAAATTGAAAACCAAGATATTTAGCGAGGACGATACCGTTTAAATATTCGCCTCTTGATGCTGCGTAATCGCGTCCTGACCTGCCGACAAAGGCAGTTTCTATAATCTTAAATTCATTTTCGAGAGAGAGGTCGATTCCCAACTCATGAATAATCTCGTAATATCTCTTTTTTATGGCATCAAGAGAAGCCTTGTAATTTTTGCCCTTTGCAGCAAGGGAATAACATTCATATAACATATCAGTAACTTTAATGTCACTTGGAAAGCGTTTGCCCGGCGCAGAAGGAACAACATATCTTCTGGAGTCGTCAGAATGAATGATGTCGGAAACTTTTTTAAACTGTTCGGCACTGGCAAGTGAACTTCCGCCAAATTTTACTACTTTAACCATTGTGGTAATTCCTTTCTGAAACAAAATAAATCCTGCATATTTGCACAAAACAGATTATACACATGAATATATCAATTAATCAAGTGTTTTTTAAAATTTATTGGCAAGGAACTTCAAGTGAATGCCCGGTTGTAATTTAAAAACACCTGTTAAAAGGTGCTTTGATAATTCTTAAGGCACTAATCTGAGGAGGCAGACTCATAGTCATAATCCCATTATAGATAATGTTTATCCTGTCATTAACACGAAAATTACATACACAAGATGTATTGACAATCACTTCCTGAGAGGTGGCATTGTCACGTACCAACAGACTGTTCCTGTTTATTGTTAAGATGGTAGCACACATGGTTGTCATCATAATCTTTACCTCGTGGATATGTGTTTTATATATTCTATGATTTTGGCACTATTTAGTGAATATTATCAGTAGTGAGGCTTATTCCAATATTTTATAACAATCAGTGCCTGGTTTTCCTATGGTGCGAAGTATAACAGTGACCGTGTGAAAAATATTCTTGCATTGATTAATGAACATTGTTGTGGTAGACTACAGAAAAAGGAACTGTATATTAATAACTTAATCAGTTTTTGAGCAGAAATGCCTTATACACAAACATTTCAACTCAAAAACTGTTAAGTTTAATGAAATACGGTTCCTAAGACAGATTCGTATCATTTCTATATTTGGAGGATTTTAAATGGGAATATATTTAAATCCCGGAAACAGTGGCTTTGCGGGAATTATCAATGATGAGTATGTTGACAAAACAGGTTTGATTGAACTGATTAACAACTCTATAGAAACACCAAGAAGATTGACCTGTATCAGCAGACCACGTCGGTTTGGTAAATCATATGCAGCACAGATGCTATGCGCCTATTATGATAAGACATGTGATTCTTCACAGTTGTTTGGAAAATTCAAAATTTCTAAAGCCGGTTCTTACTTAAAATATCTTAACAAGTATGATGTAATATATCTTGACATGACTAATATCATTGGTAATGTCAGCGCAGAATCGTTGATTTCATTTATAGAAGATAATATTATGGAAGAATTGTTAAGAGCATATCCAAAAGTAAAAGCGGGCAATACATTTGATCAGACACTAATGAATGTAGTGGAGTATACTGGTAATAAGTTCGTTATGATTATTGATGAATGGGATGCACCCATCAGGGAATTTTCAAAAATAGAAAAGGATTATCTGAGATTTTTAAGAACATTATTTAAAAGCAGCGGTACCACTGCCAAGATATTTGCAGCTGTATATATGACAGGGATTCTTCCCATCAAGAAGGATGGTTCACAATCCGCAATGTCAGATTTTAAAGAGTATTCTGTATTAGATCCGGGAGTTTTTGCAGAATATACCGGTTTTACGGAAGATGAAGTGAAAGAACTATGTGTTAAAAATGATTTGAGTTTTGAAAGTACAAAAAAATGGTATGATGGATATACCTTGAATGAGTACCATTCTATCTATAATCCATTTTCCGTGATGAGTGCCATACAGAATAAGAAGTTTAAATCATATTGGAAGAAGACATCAGCGGCAGAGGCATTACTGACATATATCAATATGAATCAGGATGGTTTACAGGAGGATATTATAAAATTAATCAGCGGTGAAACAATTGAGGTTGATACAGAGGGGTTTGAGAATGACTTTGAGACTTTTAACAGCAAGGATGATGTGTTGACACTGATGATTCATTTAGGCTATCTGGCATATGAGGAAGTGCCGGATACTTATGAAGACACCGAAGAGGGAGAGTTACTTACAGGGATTGCACGAATTCCTAATGAGGAAGTGCGTTTTGAATTTAATAAGATACTCAGAAAAGGGCAGCATAAGAAGTTAATGCAGCTAGTGCGTATGTCTGATGAGTTGCTGAAAGATACAATGGAAGGAAAGGAAGAGAAAGTAGCAGAGGCAATTGAACGTGTTCGTGATATGGAATATGCTCCGAATTACTACAATGATGAACAGGCACTCAGATATATCATTAAGTTTGCCTACATCACCTGTGTTGATCAGTATGCCAAAATTGAGGAAATGCCTTCAGGACATGGAATTGCAGATGTGGTATTTATACCAAAGAGACGGTCACAGCTGCCGGCCATGCTGATCGAACTGAAATGGAATCAGACCTCCGAAGGTGCCATTGCACAGATCAAAGACAGGAACTATCCGGCAGTTCTAAAAAATTATGGTGGGGATATTATCTTGGCAGGTATTAATTACAATGAAAAAACGAAGAAGCACACATGCAAAATAGAAAAGCTTTACACTTAAGAAAGTAACATATCGATATGATAAATGAGGTGCAGATTGAAAAGAATTATGAATTTTTTTCACAAACTTGTTTGTGCTGGAAAGGAATGGTTAAAAATATGGGATTTCTTAGAAGAGGCAATTATGATTTCAATACCACCCGGATGGTAGTGGACATGGCAAAGAGCAGTATATTTGATTTTAAGCTGCAGGAAAATGTTATGTAGGACTGACAGCCAATCCGGTGGCAAGCCTTGAGGCACACAATATCAATATCTACAGAGAAGATACCTTTTTTGGTATAGATATACCATTTGAAAAGGCTTTGGAATGCAAAAAAGCAGTATTTTTTACAGATGGCACATCTCAGGCTGGCGGGTATCAATGTTATCAAAAGTATTATGGAATATTTTCTTATAAAAGGCAAAAAGCCCGGAAAACGACAGAATGTAAAATGGGTTAATATGAAAAGAGAGTAATTATACTGAAAATGTTTTTTTTTAAATAGGTTTGAAAAGAGAATAGACAGAAAAGCTTAAGTGCATTTGCTGTGACAGAGAGGAATCAGTAACGCAGGTGCAATATTTCATTGACACTATGCACTAATTTAATGTATAATCCGTTTAGTTGATTGTGTCGATGTAAAAGAAAGACTCAGTTATTTCAAATCTAATATTTCAGAAAGGACTTAACAAAAATGAGTGAAAAACAGATTCAGGAGGAATCAAAGATTCCTTATAAGATTTATCTTGAGGAGAATGAGATACCAAAGCAGTGGTATAATGTTCGTGCAGATATGAAGAACAAACCGGCTCCGCTTTTGAATCCGGGAACCTTGGAGCCAATGACAGCGGAAGAGCTTTCGGGTGTATTCTGTGAGGAACTGGTTAAGCAGGAGCTGGATGAGAATACAGCCTATATTGATATTCCACAGGAGATTCAGGATTTCTATAAGATGTACAGACCGGCTCCGCTTGTAAGGGCGTATTGCCTTGAGAAGAAGTTGGGTACACCGGCTAAGATTTATTATAAATTTGAGGGAAATAATACCAGTGGGAGCCACAAGTTAAACTCTGCCATAGCACAGGCGTATTATGCTAAGAAGCAGGGATTGAAAGGTGTCACAACAGAGACTGGTGCCGGACAATGGGGAACTGCTTTGTCAATGGCGTGTGCTTATTTTGAATTGGACTGTAAGGTATATATGGTGAAGGTTTCATATGAGCAGAAGCCTTTCAGACGTGAGGTGATGAGAACCTATGGTGCGTCTGTTACACCGTCTCCGTCAGAGACAACAAATGTGGGAAGAAAGATTCTGGCAGAGCATCCGGGAACAACGGGAAGCCTTGGCTGTGCCATATCAGAGGCAGTTGAGGTGGCAACATCTAACGAAGGTTACAGATATGTCCTTGGAAGTGTGTTAAATCAGGTGCTTTTACATCAGTCAGTCATTGGTTTGGAGACAAAGGCTGCGTTAGATAAGTATAACATTACACCGGATATCATCATCGGCTGTGCAGGAGGAGGTTCCAATCTTGGTGGATTGGTTTCTCCGTTCATGGGTGAGAAATTAAGAGGAGAAAAAGATTACAGAATTATTGCGGTTGAGCCTGCTTCATGCCCAAGCTTTACAAGAGGCGTGTATGCCTATGATTTCTGCGATACCGGTAAGATATGTCCGTTGGCTAAGATGTATACTTTGGGAAGTGGCTTTATTCCGTCGCCTAATCATGCAGGGGGACTCCGTTTCCATGGCATGAGTTCAACCTTGTCACAGTTATATCATGATGGATATATGGAGGCTGTCAGTGTGGAGCAGACCTCTGTATTTGAGGCAGCCACCCAGTTTGCAAGGGTTGAGGGTATTCTTCCGGCACCGGAGAGCAGTCACGCCATTAAAGTTGCGATAGATGAGGCGATGAAGTGTAAGGAGACAGGCGAGGAGAAGACAATCGTCTTTGGTCTTACAGGTACAGGCTATTTTGATATGGTGGCATATGAGAAGTTTAATAACGGAGAAATGTCAGACTATATCCCGACAGATGAGGATTTGAAGGCAAGTATTGATGCACTGCCAAAGGTTAATAAATAAAAGTAATAGTCAGATATCAGTGGGATAGTAAAACGATATGATAAAAGCTGTCACGTTAATCTAAGCATAGCGTGGCAGCTTTTATATTTAAGTAAAGCAAACTGTGAATAGCAAAGCAGGCTAGTGGAATTTATCGGGAATTGGCCACAAAAAAGGAGGGAATGCCTGTCACGGTGTCAATACACAGCAGTCCTGTTACAATTAATGTCTGATGATTCTCTAATCTTTTAAAACTGTCGGTCAACTGAGGAGACAATTGTATTCGTATGAAAAGCATCAGTCCTGAAACGATGCTCAGACAAATTACCGCAATCAGTATACCGCTTGCGATTGTCTGACCAAGCCGTATGGTAACAGGGAGCTCAATGTGGGTGATGATGAGGATAGCGGATAATATTACAAACATAATGAAATAATATCTTTTGCCGGGGATATAATTGTTGACAAAATGATTGATTAAAGTAAAGGCAGAAACGGTTATAATACCTATGGCAATCAACAGATAAGTAATTAAATATTTTTCAAGCGTAATGAAGCTATGACCTATCGGATAGGAATGGGTAAACAGAAAGGTTTTGGATGCAGTATTATGATTGATGGTCAGATAGGAGCAGGAAGTAAGGAAGCAGGTTATTATTCCGAAAGTGGCATATAATTCGGCATCAATTTCAGTATGAGAATTAGCTGAGCCGGAGCCTAAAAGCAGAATAATAAAAAAGTACATGCACATAAATCCTGTAATCATCAGATTTTTTTTCATGAGATAGTAATCCTGTAAGAGTAATCCTTTCATTTAATATTCCCTCCTTTGATATAATTTGACAGACAGAAAAACAGAAAAACACAGCATTAGAAGTGCGGCGCCAAAGAACAGCCATACATAGTAGTGAAATATAATATGGTGATGATTCATAAAATTGGCTGATTTCGTGGCGAGTCTAGCTAAGTCAAAACGATTGACACCAAGTAAAATGACTGCGATGGTTGTAAAAATAAAAAACGGTATCTGCAAACTGAGTAATTGATTGCCTGTGCAGACCAATACAGGCATTTGCAAGGCGAGTATCATTAATATTGCCAGATAGAAACATACAATCACGTTTACCCCTGATACTTTTACGGAGATATGATCTAAAGCTGAAAATATTGAAAATGCAGCAAAGGCAAAGAAAAGTCCGTAGGTGGTTGTCAGTATTGCGGTCAAAAATTTAGCGCAAACAATGGAAGCCTTGGATACAGGCATGGAATTAAAAAACTTTTCTGCACCTGGTGTCGCATAAGTCAGGCTGGCACATTTGGAGTTAAATTCCAGTGAAATGATAAGAGGAAGGCAGGAGAGGGCAGTTCTGGAAAACAGAGTATCCTTTATTAAGCCTTCAAAAGCCACTTCTTTTATAAACATATACATAAGAATGTACATCAGGGAAGAAAACAGAAAAATTCGCTGTGAACTCTTTGTCATATACAAATCTTTTTTTAACATTCCTGTCATGCTATGTTCTCCTTTTTTACTGAATTTTGTTGTTTGATGTAAAAGTATAGTATGTCATCAAGCGAAATTTTATCATATACCAGATGAGGAAAATCCCTTTGCAAGAGCTTAGGCTGATGAGTCAGTGCCTCGGCACCATAAGAGTTTTTGCGGAAACCTATTATATATTGCGAAGGTAATGCATCAATCTCGTTGGAACTGCCTTTGACAATCATGTGGTTTTCTATGATATTGTATTTTTCGTCGGAAAGCAAAATTTTCCCCTTATCAATAAAGGTGATGTAGTCAGCTACCCGTTCTAAATCACTGGTAATATGTGAGGACATCAGAATAGAATTGTTTTCATCCTCCATATATTCTAACAGGATATCAAGGATTTCGTTTCTTGCCACAGGATCAAGTCCGGCGGTCGCCTCGTCAAGAATCAGAAGTCTGGCAGAGTGGGAAAGGGCGATGGCAATCTGAAGTTTCATCTGCATGCCGCGGGAATAATTTTTAAATGCCTTGTCTTTTGGCAGGGAAAATAATTCAGTATACTTGAAAAAGTCACTGGTATTCCAGTTTTTATAAATATTTTTCATGATTTTATCCACCATTTTACAGTTCAGACTGTCAGGAACCCCAAGCTCATCAAAAACAATACCGATATCCTGCTTAACTTTTACGGAATCGCGTTGACTGTCACAGCCGAGAACCTGAATTGTGCCGGTATCATAGTGAATCAGATTGAGAATGGATTTGATAGTGGTGGTCTTGCCGGAACCGTTTTGCCCGATGAATCCCATGGCAGTACCCTTTGGTACCGTTAGGGATATTTTGTCAAGGCTGAAATCCTTGTAAGATTTGCATAAATCTTTGATGTCAATGGCATTGATAAAATCGTTATCGTAGGAAATGTTCATTGTCTTAATCCTTTCTGCTATTGTTTTCTTCATAAAGAAGCTTCAGCATATCTGTAAGTTCATCTGAAGAAAGCCCGATCATGGAAGCCGCTGTCATGGCTTCATGGAGACTGCTTTCGATTTTTTTGAGTGTCTCTTCCCGGACTAAATCCATATTTCTGGGAAGGACAAAACTGCCCCGGCCCGTATAAGATTCAATATAGCCGTCACGTTCCAATTCTTCATAAGCTCGTTTGGTAGTGATAAGGCTGATTCTCAAATCTTTAGCCAATGTGCGCATAGAGGGAAGCGCATCACCGGCGTTTAGTTCACCGGTAGCAATCATGGATTTTATCTGGTTGGCAATCTGCTCATAGATGGGAAGATTGCTTGAATTACTAATAATAATGTTCATAGTTTGTACTCCTGCCCATCGCAGGCAATGCTTGCGGTAGTGTCGTCATTTAATCGTGGTTTAAAACATAATGTATATATACAATATACACATTATATACTTTTAGGGAGAAAATGTCAATACATTTGTAGATGGTAATACTTTTTTAGTGTGGTAAAAGATAAATGCTTTTTATGTTTAATGTAATTATTTTCAATAGAATTTAAAATTTTTGGAATAAGCATATTGTTAAATGTAATATGATTAATTATTTTAAGTTAAGTATATATTGATTTTTATAATGAATTAATATATAATTAAAAATGAAGCAACATTTTAACATTGATTATAAAATAAATTGATATAATGAAATAAATAATAAGGTAATAAGGAATAAATGGAAAATGTGATATTTAAGAAGAAAACAGTGAGTAAAATCTTTGAATTTTATCCAAGATATCAAAGGAATACGCAGTGTTATAAGAGAGAAATAAAAAATATCTCCCAAAAAGAACAGAGAGATACAAATAAACGAGTATGATTTCGTAGAAAACAGATATCTACGTAACAATTGTAAAATATTAACGATATTCTAAATTATAACAATTCTGAGCCTTGTTGTCAAGATACTAATTCAAAATATGCCAATCATATGTAACAGTTCAGCCGGGGGCTGAATAATATAGTCAAAATAGAGAAAATAAAAAATCTTTTGGTGCGATTTATCCACCAAAAGA
>CACXFV010000080.1 GCA_902767015.1 uncultured Lachnospiraceae bacterium
CACTGTATATAGTGCATTATGCCAATAAAAGAAGCCCACGAGGGGCTTCATCAAAAATCAGATATCAAATCGACTGTGAATAGTAACGAATAGTTTTACGCCTGCTTTGTCGCAGGAGCGAAAAATTTATCCATATAGATTCATTATACAACGCAAAGCATTACACAAACATTACAAAAAACACATTTTATTTAAAAAAAAGCAGACCGGGACAGATTTTCCATATCCCAATCCTGCTCCTTTTGCTATTTTCTTCTAAACTGCAGCCTTGCATTTGTCAGTTCTGCCCAGTTGTATTCCGGCATATACGCTCCACGGCAGGTATTCACCGCATCCATGTTCCCCCTCTAGCATACGGTAATAGTCGCAGTCCAGCCCTTCCCGCCGGATACCGATGTGCCTGCGTTCCCTTATCAAAAGGCTGTCCATTCCAATCTCCTTTAATGACTTCATAAAATTATGCTCCTTATTTTTGTCACGATTATTATATATTTTTCGTGACATTTTCCGATAAAAATGAGCCAATACAGAGAACTTTTTGCCGTTCTCCCTATCAGCTCATTTCAGGATTTTCATTTATGATTGCTTATTGTTTTTTTACTCACTAGTATTGAGGTTATTAAAAAACGATATACTAGTCCCACATAAATGCTACTCTGTGACTGAGGAATGCTGAGTGCATCCATTGCCTGTCCGACCGTAAGCTTCAAATTCTTCATAATGCTCTGAATATTATTTACCATATTTTCCTTTATTCCTCTGATTGTTTTGCATCCCCACTAAATTCTTTTGTTTTAAGTAAAAATTCTGCTTTTGTGATTTTAGCTCTCTTAGCAGCTTCCTCTATATCAATAATTCCATCATTCACAAAATCAAACAGTAACTTTATTCTCTCTTCCGCACGTCCCTCCGCACGTCCCTCCGCACGTCCCTCTTCTTTAAACATCGCCATCGTCTGCGCTTCATCATATTCTGTGATACACATACGCTTCACCTCCGCTCTGTTCGCCATTATAAACGGTTTGATCAATGATGTATCAGACATTTGTTCAATCGCCAGTTCTACTGCAGACTCCAATTCCTCCGTCTCCTGCAGATTCTTTCTGATTCTGTCAACAAACCATGAATACTCTCTTAATGCCTGACACGAATCCAGCAATTCCATATTTTTCCCAAAATTGATATTGATCATTGTTACTCTTACATCAACATCCGGATCGCCGGATGTTGTATCAAATGCGTCCCGTAGATGTAATTCCGTGCGCTCTTCCATTTCTGTCAGACCATTGTAAAAGCAGACCAGCTTCGGCAACGGAAATTTTTGTAATACAGAACTGTAAAGATTAACTTGATGTTTATTATTCTCTGCATATTTGCTGTATATCATTCCCAAATAAATAAGATATCTCATCGGCATATTCGGATTAAAGGTTGACTGCTGTTCATAAACATTCAATATATCTGTAATAAGAAATGTGATATCGTCTTTCATTCCCATATAAAGCACATCTGCTATGGTAGTAAACTCAATCTCATCAGGATCTGTATAAGAAGAACCATTGATGGCATTATACAGGCTCAATGTCCATGCTCTGTTCTTTTCATTACCAAAAATGAATTTAAAAAGTCTGTCTTTATTCTCTCTGTTGATTCCCCTGTTCATCTGTATCTCCTCCCTTACTATCACATTATTCTCCATATGTTCTTACAAATATTATAAATGATTGAACGAAAATAGGCAATGTAAAATTTCATTTTTACTCAATAGCTTTTTTTGAATTTTTTCTATTTCTTTCTAAACTGCAGCCTTGCATTTGTCAGTTCTGCCCAGCTGTATTCCGGCATATACGCTCCACGGCAGGTATTCACCGCATCCATGTCCCCCTCCAGCATACGGTAATAGTCGCAGTTAAGCCCTTCCCGCCGGATACCGATGTGCCTTCGTTCCCTTATCAAAAGGCTGTCCATTCCGATCTCCTTCAATGTGCTTTTCAGGTCATTAATGAGAACACGGATACGGTTGGCTTCCGCTTTACCATCACTTTCCTGCTCCCACAGCGCCAACGCAATTTCCCCCGCGCTGCAGATTGCCCCTTCCCTGTCAACCAGGTAGGCAAAAAGCTCCTTTGTCTGCTTTCGCTTAAAAATAACCGGTTTTCCATGCCAGTACACCTCAAAATGCCCAAAGCACTGTACCACAAGCTTCTCCTGTTCCGCCTTGCTCTGCCCCGGCAGATACGCAAGCTCCTCCTGTACCTCCAATGCATTAAGCGGCTTTAACAGATATCCATGCACCTTCACCTTAAACGCCTCTACCGCATATTTTTCATATTCCGTTACAAAGATAATCCTTGTATCCGGTGAGAGTGCCTTCAGTTTTATGGCAAATTCCAGTCCGGAAAGCCCCGGCATTTCGATATCCGAAAATACCACGTCAGGCTTTCCCCCCTGTTCTATGTCTTTCAGTGCAGCGGCTCCGCGGGTGAACGTCCTGACGTCCGCTCCCCCGGTTGCCTTTATAATGGTTTCTTTCGTCTCTTCCAGTATTTTTTTCTCATCATCTATGGCAAATATCAGCATTTCTTTTCCTCCTGCGGCAGTATAATGGTTACCGTTGTCCCCCTTCCGATCACAGAATCAATCACGAGCTTTGCTCCTGCCACACGCATCAGGCGCTCCCGCACATTCTTAAGCCCTGTATGGGAACGTGCCTGATCGTCCGGCAGGACTTCATATACAAAGCCGGGACCGTCATCCATGACACTTACTTCAATGCGGTCGGCATAACTCCTTGTCCGTATGGTGACAGCGCCCATTCCGCTGTCGCTCTTTCGCACTCCGTAGGTGACCGCATTCTCCACTAACGGCTGCAGAGTCAGTACCGGTATTGTAAAATCCCTACACTCCAGATCATATTTCACGATCAGCTCGTCCTCGAAACGCAGCTTCTGAAGAGCCAGATATCCTTCCACATGCTTTAGCTCTTCTTCAAACGGAAGCGGCTTATCCTCAAACAGAGAATCCATGTTGTGACGCAAATAGGCGGTAAATTTCGTGACCGCTTCCTCCGCCTGATCCGGATCTTTTTTGCAGAGATACCTGATTGTGGTGAGGGAATTAAAAAGAAAATGCGGCTGAATCTGCGCAAGCAGGATATTGATCTTAAGCTACGCATTCTCTGCCTGCTGCGCATAATACTTCTCTGTCTGGTCGTTCTGGATATAGAGGAACATGACCATCGCGGCCACCGATGAACCGAGCACAATCACAAACAACCCGAAAAAAAGCATCTGGAGCACCATACAGACAAGCGGAGCAAGAATGTAAACAGCGAAAGCCCGGCGCTCCCTTGGTGAAAGCCGGCTTCGCCTGTTCCACAACACAACGAGATTCACCACCATAATGCCAACGGGTGGCACCAGAAGCAGGGGATAGTACGGTCCACGATGATAAAGCCCCTGTGCATCATAGTAGTAGATCAGTGTGGAAAACTGCGTGTAAGCCAACAAAGCAATATACAAAGATTCCAGTCCTGCCGCCACCTGAAACGCTCTGTTGTGCCTCCAGCCGGTCTCTTCGCTCCTCTCAAGCAGAAAGGCTGTAAGCAGAAGTGTAAGGACGGACGAAAACGCTGATTCAAAGAAAAGTGATATCTTACGGATACCTCCTCCGCTTGCGAACTGACCAATCAGATTTGCGGCAACATAGGCAACAAGTAGGGAAAAAAACAGGATGAAATACCACCTCGTCTGCTTTTCCAGAGACCGGCTTGAGATTGCCTGCACAAAACCGAGCACGCAAAGCACCAGCCCCGCCACGCCAATGATCAGATTCACTTCAGAAAGCTCTCCCATCCTACTCTACCTCCTACAATATGTTTATCTATGAACCACTAGTCAAAAGCACCATTTGACTGGTGAAGCATAGATATAGCGTATTGCCACAAATCATTCCTCTTTGCGCATATACACAAAAAACACCAAACCTGACACAGGCAAGTATAACAAACATCAAGAGAAATTGAAACCTGCCGATTTTGCCGACTGATATACCGGAAGCACTATTTCAGACAGCCTGCCGCCAAATTCTTCCTTGGAAAGATTCGGTGCATACAGCCTTCCTTCTACCATCTGAGAATTCAAGTGCTTCTTCTTAACCTTATCAAACTCTTTATGAATACCTTCATACTGCCACATTAACTGATAGGACAGGTATTCCAATCCCGACAGCTTCTCAAAATACACTTCCCACTTCGGGAGGTGATTGCTCTTGGCGGAATTGATACTCTTAAGACTCTGTTTCCAATCGTCATTTTGTCAAACGCATCTCCGGCAAGTGGTGCTCTAAGAAACGATTCTTCTCCCATTCTGCCCTCAAACAGCTCATTCAAAATCTGCTGATACTCATCTGTCCCGGGCATCGTATGATTCAGCTTAAAGACCAGTTCTTCGTGCTTTTCGTAATTATCCAAATCATACACATCCCGCTGTCGCATATCAACTCTTATTTCTTCCAATTAATTGTACCTCCGTAAATGATCTTTACATTAAAGCGATGCTCTGAATATATCCGCAATATCTTTCTCCAAAAGTGGAGCCCAAGCCTTATCAAGTCCTTCATTTTCTGCAACATGATGAGCCATTTCATCAATCCTGCTCTCGTCAATACCTACCTCTTGCAAGTGCATTGGAATTCCAATGGTTTCAAAGAACTTATATGTGGCATCAATCGCCTGATTTGCAATATCATACTTATTCTGACCGGCATCTATACCAAAGACATTTACTCCATATTTTACAAATCTTTCAACCGTCTTCTCGCTTAAAATATGCTTCATCCATCTTGGAGTAATAATGGCAAGCCCTTCCCCATGTGTAATATCATAATATGCAGAAAGCGCATGTTCCATTCCATGGCAAGGCCAACCTGAATAACTGCTGCCGAGGGCATAAATCTGGTTACAACCATAGGTACAGCAAAGCATCATCTCAGCCCTTGCCGTATAATCCTCAGGATTTTCAATACACTTCTTTGCATTTATCATAAGACTCTTTAAACCGGCCTCCATAAATCCATCATTAAGAAGCGTGGAATCTCCGGTAAAATACTGCTCCATAATATGGTTCATAGCATCTGCGCATCCCGCTGCAGTCTGCTTCTTTGATACAGAGAATGTATAGGTCGGATCAAGGAAAGATACTCTTGGGAAATTATGCGGGTCCACATATCCAATTTTATCGTTCGTATCCGTTCTTGAGATAACTCCACCCGGATCGTACTCACTTCCTGTTGCAGCAAGGGTAATGATATCTACAATCGGAATGGAATCTGTTGCAAACGCTTTATAAGAGATCAAATCCCATGGATCCCCATCATACTTTGCTCCTGTTGCAATGGCTTTGGAACAATCCAAAACACTTCCTCCACCAACTGCCAAAATCACATCAATATCATTTTCCTTACAGATTTTAACACCATCTAAA
>CACXFV010000081.1 GCA_902767015.1 uncultured Lachnospiraceae bacterium
ATTTCTCTGCATTTCTCTGCATTTCTCTGCATTTCTCTATTTTTCTGTATTTCTCTGCATTTCTCTGTATTTCTCTATTGCTCTGATTTGCTGATTCTCACTTTTATACTCTGCCGTTTACACTGTTTCACAATGCTGACCAGCAGATAAAGCGATCATGTATGTGCATGTACACTTCCCACAATAACAGGCATAAAATCATCTGTATCGGAACACACGAATCCGCCAATCGTGTCCACCACTTCGGCAAATACTTTTCTTACAATGTCAATATCGCTATTCTGAGCGCACAGGGAGTAGATAGTTTTAACATGATGTTCCGTGACAAACCTCAAATCATCTTCCTCATCAAACATGTCTGCTTTCTCAAGGTAGATACCCGCCTTCTCACCTGTCCCGATTTCAATCACTTCTGCCTCCAGCCACACTTCTGTCTTCGCTGCCAATTCATTGCTTCTTATCACTGCCTGATAAAGATCACCAACAGAAATGTCACCTTCTGCCATATAATAAAAATATTGTTCTATGCTCACATTTTTTTCAGGCTTCTTTGTTTTACCGCCATATTGCACGTCCCCTTTTTTTCCATATTGCCTGTTTATCTTCTTACCTGTCTTATCAGCCGATTTGTTACCCTTTTTATGAGTAATGTGCTTTTTCAAATTACCATTCATATTTTACTAATCCTATTCTCTGTCTTATTATTAGTACAGTTCAGACATGAACTGTTACGTTTTGTCGGTTTTATTGATGCTTACTTTAATATAAGTTACTGCAATTTTACTATAATGATAATTTCATTACAATAATAATTTCACTACAGCTATGATTATACATTGCTTACCCACATAAATCAATTATTTTGTAACAGCGTTTTCCACAAAGCAATTCCACTTTACGGAAAGTATTTTGCGAATGGCACGGCTAAACAGTTCAGCCATCAACAAAAACCGCACAAAAGACTGTTTACAGACTCCTGTGCGGTTTTCTATTCATGTACTAAACTACTACTTCTAATCATTAAAAATCAAATATCTATGGTAAATACTTCCCTACACCAACTGTCTCTCTAATTTCTCTGCCACGGTATCACCTCTCATACCAGCAGACTCTCTAATTCCTGAATCATAGTGTTAATGGACTCTACCTGAGAGGACAGGATAGATATCTGTTCGTTGTTGCTCTGTACCATTTCCGTAATATTGGTAAATTCTTCATTTTCTGTCTGGATTCCGTCTGCCAGCTGTTCGTTGATTGATACAGTTTCTTCAATTATCTTACTTTGTTTTCTCTGAATTTCATCAGTAGAACTGATGGCGGCTGCGGACTGCTTTAGTAATGTGATCATGCTTCTGATTCCATTTACCGTCTCTTCAATGACACGGCTCTGCTCTAACAGCTTCTTTGTATTGGACTCCATAATCTTCGACACATCTGTCGTTCCCTCCTGCACCCTGTTGACGATGTCACTGACTGTCTGCAGCGTATCTTTGGTACTGTCTGCCAGATTGCCGACTTCTGTGGCAACAACGGCAAAGCCTCTTCCCTGTTCACCGGCTCTTGCCGCTTCAATAGAGGCATTAAGTGCCAACAGATTAATGGAATTGGCAATATCATTAATGATGTCTAATGTCTTGGCAATCTCTGCGGATTCATTCACAAGTTTACCTGTTACCTCTCCCATTTGTTCTGTGGATTTTTCCACCTCTGCACTGACATTCATCAGGTTATTTAATGATTGCTCATTTGTCCTTGAGATATCCATTAATTCCTTTGAAAAGCTGTCAACAGTCTGCATTCTCTCATTAACGTTTTCATTGCTCTCAAACAATTTTGAAAGATTCCCCTTACTGATGTCTGCCATCTTCGCCATATCGGCACTACTCTGTAAAAGACTTTCGCTGATGGCGGAAAGCTCTTGTGTGGATGCACTCTCTGTCTGTGAAGAGTCTACCAGACTTGCACTCGTATAACTCAGCTCTTTTGTAATATTGGTAACATGTTTTAGTACGTTTTCCACACGCTCATTATTGCGTTCCATTTCATCTTTCTTTGCATTGACCAGAAAATAGCTGATGAGAAATGTAAATAACCACAATGTCGGAAGCGAAAGGAGGGTACAGACACTTCTGTTCATCATATTGGCAATAAACATTTTATCTCTTACCGGTAAAAGCTCCTTACTTCTCACAATCCATGATACCACAAGGGAAAGCAATATACTGATATCTGAGACGGCGTTCATCTTCGGATCCAAAAAAAATGATGTTAAGAGAACAAAGAAAAAGGCAAATCCCCAGAAATCACTGGATGGAACCATATACAGGATAAAATTAAACTGAATAAATATGACAATATCGATATACATCTTTGCATGCTTCAGCTTTACCGGGTTCACATAACCGTCTTTAAAGCCTGTCTTGACAAAGAAAATTCCTATTACCAGATAAATCAGACAGGTAATGTCAAAGGCTATCAAAGCAACCCATGATACAGTCGGAAGCCACCCCATCATTTTTTCAAAGGTGTATACAAGACCTGCACACTGACAGGCTCCCGGAAGGATTAATACCACCAATACATACACTTTATTCAGATACTCCTCTAATGCCGTTAATGATCTACGCTCCATAAAAACCTCCACTTTCTTTTGTCTAATCCAAATATTCCATTAATGCTGATATACAAAGTCAGCAATTCTGTTGATACTATTATATCAGAATACCAAATATTCCATTAATGCTGATATACAAAGTCAGCAATTCTGTTGATACTATTATATCAGAATAAAAAAAACAAAAAACAGGCAATCTATTTATCGGTCACTTTTTCCATTTATCGGTTGTATCCGGTTATCCGCGGTATTTTCACAGCGAATTTTGCTTTAATTTTTACTCATTCTATAGTATAATAAGTCTCACGACAAAATCGAAATATACTGATTACTGTATTGCCACTAAATGCTGCTACATGGAGATTATTATGAACGTTATGAGAAAATACTGGGATACTGTCTGTCTGTTTCATTTAATCATTTCCCCTTTTGCCTGTATATGTGCAGGAATCTATTATACTTTCTACTGGAGCAGAGGATTTTACAGCCATACACCTCTTCCATGGCTGGTTGCCTTTGACTGCAGCCACATTCTGTACCTGGGCATCGCTTTATTTTTAGTATATGAACACAAAAAGAAACACATCGTCTATGAACAGTATATTCAGATTGTTAAAGTGTTTCTCACCGTTTCATTACTGATTCAATATAGTTTTATTGTATTTCTTTTTTCAAGAAGCTATACCTGGGGATGTACTTTTTTGTTTCTGGCACTGCTAATGTTGTCATTTGATTTTCGGATGATGCTTTTTAATGTCATCTTATATTTTATTCTCTCCGGATTATCACATATATTCTATCTGGAGAATAATTTTTCAGTAGAAAACAAAAACTATTACGATAACCTTTGGTTCCGGATTACCATTTATGTCCTCTACGGAATTTTATCTTGTGCCATCACTTATTTTGGTGAAAAATTTATCAAACGCATCCAAATGGATGAGAATCAGAAGAATTATATTTTCGACCGGCAGCTAAGCTACTACCGGAACCTCAATCTGATGGATATGGAATTGCGCAAGTTTCGCCATGATATCACTAACCATTTCTTATGCCTTCAGGAACTTACCGATTCGGGTGACCTGACAGCATTAAAGGAGTATTTTTCCAGTCTGCTGTCTGATTACTCTGAAAATACACAGCTATATTTTTCCGGTAATGTGATTATTGATTCTATTTTGAATTATGATATTGCACATTTATGTCATGATAATGTAAAACCCGTGATATATGGAAAACTCCCTGAAATCGTAACTGTATCCTCCATGGATTTGTGTACAGTATTTTCTAATATGCTGTCAAATGCGCTGAAAGGTGCTAACCGGATGACTACGGCAACAGAATTAAAAGTACAATTTCAAAGTGGAAACCGCTACTTTTCTATCAGCATTACGAACCAGACAATACACAAGGCTGACACAGAGAATAGCAACGCTCTTGACTCTGATGATCCTAATGAGATTGCCAAGGACAATAGAATAGTCCGAAATAAGAAGAAGTTCAATAAACTAAATACTCCCCCTGACAGAAATCATGGTTATGGGATGCTGAATATCCATCAGGTAATTGAAAAATATGATGGTATTTTTGAAGAAGAATTTAATCCCCTGAACAGTCAGTTTACTATACAGGTATATCTTCCAATATAAAAAGAAACCAAAAAATATGAATGGAGAGATAGGTATTATGCAAAAAACAGATATCACCGGTCAGTCAGATTTATCTGACAAAATCCAGTTGGCACTGTGTGATGATAATGTCACTACCATGAAGAATCTTGAACACTTTATCAAAAGTTATTTTGATGAACAGCATACAGAATATGTCATCCACCAGTTTCTCACACCTTCTGATGTATTTAAGTATATGAACAAAGCAAAAATTCATATATTATTTATGGATCTGGAATTTGGAAAGGAAGAAGAAGACGGGATGCTATGGACAAAAAAGATTATCGATTCCTTTCCCGGCACATTAGTTCTTATTTTGACGGCTTATGAAAACCGCTATAAAGAAGGGTATCGTGCGAAGGCCTTCCGTTTTATGACAAAACCGCTAATCCTACAGGAATTTAGAGAAAATTTAGACGACTGTCTTGACGAGCTCGGTCGCACTCATATGCTTCAGATCAAACAGAATCATGTGGTAGTATCTCTTGCTGTAAAGGATATTGTGTATATTGAAGCATTCATCGGCGGAAGCTCTATTCACACACATTCAGGCAAAATCTACTACAGTGAAAACAGCCTCTTGTATTTTGAACAGCAGCTGGCAAAAGATTCTTTTTTTAGGATTCATAAAAGTTATCTGATTCATCTCACCCATGTTACAGATATTTTTACCGGCAAACATGAGGTAATGCTCAGCAAATCTATCCGTCTCCCTGTTTCCAGAAGGAAATGGACAGATTTCCAAAGCAGTTACATCAGGTTTGATGTGTCGCAAAATCGTGAGGGTTAATGCATCTGATATCATCCGCAGACATTCTTAATGTAACTGTTCCTTATTCCACCGTAACTTCTTCAAGCTCTGCCTGTGCCAGTATCCACATCATCCGAAACAGCTGCATAATCTGCCAGCACCCAAGTCCATACAGGTCATATTCTCTGATGAGTTTATATTTCGCAAGGATACTTCTGGCGTCCTCAAACCATACTTCATGGGTCGTACCATCACTGACATAGGTAAAATAAGGCGTCTTTGCCACCTCATCAAAACGGATTTCGCTGTTATTATTGATAGCAATCTGCAAAGCCTCAATATTACCTATCGTCACTGCTTTTGACTCACCCCTGACATACGGCAGTCTCCAGTCGTATCCATAATTTGGCACACCGATACTGATTTTTCTGTTTGGTATGACTGTCACTGCATAATCAAGCACTTCGCGCACCTTATTAATTGGTGCCACTGCCATGGCTGGTCCATAAGTATATCCCCACTCATAGGTCATAATCAATGCTCTGTCAGCTGCCTGCCCCAACGCTGCGTAATCCTTCCCCTCGTAGAGAACACCCGGCTGATTGTCTGAAGTTTTTGGTGCCAAATCCACCGTAACCTCATATCCCAGCTCTCTGATGGTAAAGGTCATATCCCTTACAAACGCTGTAAACAAATCCCTATCCTCCGACAATATAAATTCAAAATCAATATTGACTCCCTGATAACCACTATCCTCTACTGTATTTCTGACATTTGTAATCAGGGCATTTCGCGCGTTTTCATCAGAAAGTACTGCATGAATCAAATAGTTATTAAAGTTTCCGTCAGGTCCAAAAGGTGTCAGGGTAAGAATCGGACGCACACCATAATAATAGGCCTCCCTAATCATCCACTCTGTGGGAAGCTGCGGAAGAACCAGTTCTCCCATAGTAGTAAAACCATAAGAAAAGACTGAAAGCTCCTCAAGAAACGGAAGGGTCTGTCTCAATACCCATGCACTGATAAAAGGATAGGCAAATCCATTGGCAGGAATTTTATTACCGTCAAAGATATCTTCAAAGGTTAACAATAATGACTGTCCTACCACCAGTCTGTAAGGATAATTCAGCTGATTGACATAGATGATGCGTTCTTCGCTGATGCCATATCTTGCGGCAATATTGCTGACATTGTCGCCTCTTTTTACAACATAAATGATCATATATGCAGTCCTTTTTTTCACTCATATACTTTTTATTACTAATATATATGATTACTATGTTGTCCTTATGCTTTCATATCCTGTACCTGATAACTTTTTGAAGCATCCAAATAACCATAAATTGAAACAAATCCTTCACTTCCCTTTTTATGAATAATCTCATCATTCTCTCTAACCCGCACTTTGCAAAGGAAGCGTGATTTCATCTGTTTTTTTATTTAAATCTCTCAATAAAGAAAAGCCTTGAAACATTAAGATTTCAAGGCTCTTCGGTATATTCAACTGATAAAAATTCTAATTAAACAATTCCCTGTGCTGTCATGGCATCAACAACCTTCTCAAAGCCGGCAATGTTAGCACCAACAACATAGTTGCCTTCAAAGCCATACTTCTTAGCTGCATTGTCAAGGTTGTGGAATATGTTAATCATGATATTCTTTAACTTGGAATCAACCTCTTCAAATGTCCAGCTTAATCTCTCGCTGTTCTGTGACATCTCAAGTGCTGATGTTGCCACACCACCTGCATTAGCTGCCTTACCAGGAACAAAGTATACACCCTTCTCCTGTAAGTACTGTGTTGCCTCTAATGTTGTAGGCATGTTAGCACCTTCACAAACAGCGATAACTCCATTTGCTACCAATGCCTTTGCATCTTCAAGGTCTAATTCATTCTGTGTTGCACATGGCAGTGCGATATCTACCTTAACAGTCCACACACCCTTGCCCTCATGATACTCTGAGTTTGGTCTGTACTTCTTGTACTCAGTCAATCTTGCTCTGTTAACTTCCTTAATCTCCTTAAGTGCTGCCACATCGATTCCTTCCGGATCATATACCCAGCCGTTTGAATCTGAAACAGTAACAACCTTAGCACCAAGTTCCTGTGCCTTCTGTGTAGCATAGATAGCAACATTACCTGAACCTGATACAGCAACTGTCTTGCCTGCGATATCCTGTCCATTGCACTTTAACATTTCCTGTGTAATATATAATAAACCATATCCTGTAGCCTCTGTTCTTGCTAAAGAACCACCGTATGATAAGCCCTTACCGGTAAGGACACCTTCGTATACGCCTCTGATTCTCTTGTACTGACCGAACATATAGCCAATCTCTCTGGCACCTGTTCCAATATCACCTGCCGGAACGTCTGTGTCAGCACCTATGTATTTGCAAAGCTCTGTCATAAAGCTCTGGCAGAATGCCATTACTTCTCTGTCTGACTTACCCTTAGGATCGAAGTCAGAACCGCCTTTACCGCCGCCAATCGGAAGTCCTGTCAGTGAGTTCTTGAAAATCTGCTCAAAACCTAAGAACTTGATAATACCTAAGTTAACAGAAGGATGTAATCTTAAACCACCCTTGTAAGGTCCGATTGCACTGTTAAACTGTACACGATAACCTGTGTTCACCTGAACCTGTCCCTTGTCATCGACCCATGGTACTCTGAACTTAAACTGTCTCTCAGGGTTTACCAATCTCTCCAGTAAAGCATCCTTTCTGAATTCCTCCTCATTAGCCTCTACTACTACTCTCAATGATTCCAATACTTCCTTTACTGCCTGATGAAATTCAGGCTCTGCAGGGTTCTGCTTTACAACCTGCTCAATTACCTCGTCAACATATGACATTGTTAGTTCCTCCTTCATACATACTGTTTTTCAAATTAATAAAAAGAAGCCAAAGGCAACACAAAAACAAGTCTTGTAGCCGCCTTTGGCATCATCCTCGGAAAGTATTATATTACTTTATCCCTGAGAAGTCAAATACTTTTTTCAAATAATTCATCAATCATATCAATGCCGGCAAATCCGTTGTAACCAAAATCCTGCAGCGCATCATCAATGCCATCTTTAATCTCTACCCGGGAATAATTACATTCCTCTAATTTTTCATCACTGAAATCATTGATGTGGCTGTAAAATAACAATGCCACCTTAAGACATTCCTGATTCTCTGTATCTCTTTCCCTATACAGCAGATTCTCCGCTTCGTTAATCTTACCCTCATCAGCAAGAGCAATGTACTTGTTGAAATTGTCACGGCTTGTCTCCTCTGACAGGACAAGCTCCGGCTTCTCTTCATCGATATCAAATATCAGCTTAATCATAGATCTTACCATTTCATGAATCAGTCTCATTATATAATCCTGTTCTACCATATTCTCTATACCTTCACTATGCTTTCTCTATACTATATTGTTTCATTATATCTTTGCCTATACTTAATGATTCTATATATCTTTACCATACTATATGATTCTATGATATCTTGTCTATACCATTTATCCTATGATATTTTTGTCTATACCATTTTACTCTATGATATCTTTGTCACCCATATATGGTCTTAACTTCTCCGGTATTCTGATACTGCCGTCGGCATTCAGATTATTCTCAAGGAAAGCAATCAGCATTCTAGGCGGAGCAACCACTGTGTTATTGAGTGTGTGGGCAAAGTATTTATCCCCTTGCGCATCCTTGACTCTAATCTTCAGTCTTCTTGCCTGAGCATCTCCCAAGTTAGAGCAGCTACCCACTTCAAAGTATTTTTTCTGACGAGGTGACCATGCCTCTACATCGATTGACTTAACCTTTAAATCAGCCAAATCTCCCGAACAGCATTCAAGGGTTCTTACCGGAATGTCAAGACTTCTGAATAAGTCTACGGTATTCTGCCATAATTTATCAAACCACATCTTGCTTTCCTCTGGTCTGCAGACCACTATCATTTCCTGCTTTTCAAACTGGTGGATTCGGTATACGCCTCTCTCCTCAAGACCGTGGGCTCCCTTTTCCTTCCTAAAGCATGGAGAATAACTTGTGAGAGCCTTAGGAAGCTCTGTCTCCGGTGTAATGGTATCGATGAATTTACCAATCATGGAATGTTCACTTGTCCCAATCAGATATAAATCTTCGCCTTCAATCTTATACATCATGGCATCCATCTCATCAAAACTCATCACACCTGTCACCACATCACTTCTGATCATAAACGGCGGAATGCAATAGGTAAATCCTCTGTCTATCATAAAATCTCTGGCATAGGCAATCACTGCTGAGTGCAGTCTTGCAATGTCACCCATGAGATAGTAAAAACCATTTCCTGCCACTTTTCGTGCGCTGTCAAGGTCGATGCCATTTAACTTCTCCATAATATCGGTATGATATGGAATCTCAAAATCCGGCACGAAAGGTTCACCATACTTTTGAATCTCCACATTTTCAGAATCATCCTTACCGATTGGAACACTGGCATCAATGATGTTCGGTATCGTCATCATAATACTCTTTACCTTTTCATTCAGCTCTGCTTCTTTTTCCTCCAGCTTCGCCAGATAATCTGACTTCTCTGTTACGAGCTTCTTGACTGCCTCTGCCTCCTCCTTCTTTCCCTGTGCCATAAGGGCACCTATCTGCTTGGAAATCTTATTTCTCTCTGCCCTCAAATTATCTGCTTCCTGCTTGGCAGCACGAGCCTGTGCATCCAATTCAATTACCTCATCCACTAGCGGGAGCTTTCTATCCTGAAATTTATTCTTGATATTCTGTTTTACAATATCAGGATTCTCTCTTACAAATTTTAAATCTAACATTGTTTCCTTTTCCTCTTTTCATAATTATATTTATCTATTTTAGACTATTTTAGTATATTTTTCAAGCACATCAGTAATAAAGGTGCAATGTGTGCTATTCAACTGATTTCAGTGATTCTGCCATATTAATCTTCTCCAGCCTGATGCCCATTACCAGATTAACCAGAAGATTAAACAAAAATGTAAGCAACACACTATATACAAAGCTGACAGGGAATATCGTTACCCTGAAAGAAACCATATCCACCACAATCTGCGCCATCACAAAACGATGTAATAATACGCCGAGCAGCATACCTGTGAGCACACCAATAGTCGTCAGAAAGATATTTTCCCTTAACACATAAGCAGAAGTTTCATTTCTGAAAAATCCAAGGACTTTTATGGTTGCAATCTCCCTGATTCTCTCTGTAATATTGATATTGGTCAGATTATAGATAACAATAAATGCCAGTCCTGCCGCGCACGCTATGACAATCAGGACAATGTAATTCAGACTGCTCATCATATTAGACAGTCTCACTTTCAGATTTTCAAACACCGTGACCGAAGCTATTCCATCCGATTTGCTGATTGCTGATGCGATTTCATAGGCATCGTCACTGTCCCTGAAATTCAGATAGGCTGCATTATATTTTATATCACTGTCTAACTGATTCCTGAAGGTATCCGGTGAAATAAATATATAATTATACACATGGTTTTCAAACACACCTGTCACTTTCAAATGTAACTGGCGCATATCATTATCACGCAATATCATCTCATCACCGGTTTTAATGCCATATCGCTCTGAAATGCTGTTGCTGATAATTGCCTCCGATACAGCGGGATAATCCATCTTCTTTCCGTGAATCGTGTGAAACAGCATATAGTCCTCTATCTTACCGCTATCCTCTACAGCAATTAAATCAATGCTTTTTACCTTATCGTTTACCAAAAGATTCCATGATTTCTGATATCTCAACAGATAGTCCTCTGTTTCATTTTTAATTACCGCAGGCACCGATGAAGGGGAATCCACTTCATCTTTAAAAGTAAGGGTTCCGTCAGCAATCTGTATTTCTTCATACTGTATTCTGGCAAAATCCGCAATGGAATCCTTTAAGCCAAAACCAGTCAGCAGCAACGCCATACAGCCGCTAATTCCCACAACCATCATAAGAAATCTTCCCTTATACCGGAAAATATTCCTTATGGATACTTTGTGTAAAAACCTGATTCTTCTCCATACAAAGGGTACATACTCTAAAAATACTCTTTTCCCCGGCTTTGGCGCCTTAGGGCGCATCAGCTCTGACGCAGTTTCTGAAAGCTCATAGCGGCATACGATAAAGGTTGTTCCCATAGAGCAGAACACGGACACCAGTACGGAAATGGCTGCCAGCCTGATATCAAACACATATTTCACAGATAGCGGAATGTACATCAGCTCATAGCTCATCCATATGGCTTTCGGAAATAGCAGGATTCCCACAATATATCCTGATACACAGCCGAGCAGTGCCGCACTTCCGGAATAAAACAAAAACTTTCCCATAATCGCTGCCCTGGAATATCCCAGCGCCTTAAAAATGCCTATTTGCGTTCGCTGCTCCTCCACCATGCGGCTCATTGTTGTCATACATACCAACGCTGCCACCAGAATAAAGAATACCGGAAATACTTTCGCCACCTGCTCAACTATTTCTGAATCACTTTCAAAGCAGGCATATCCTATATTAGTTTCCCTGCCAAGCACATAGGTATCCGGTTCCGTCATGTCTTCCAACTGTTTCCGAACATCTGCTATTTCCCTCTCGGCACCCGCCAATGCTGCTGTGAACTGCTCTTGTGCCTTTTCATATTGCTGAAGCTTTTGCTCGTATGTATCCCTGTCTCCTTCACGACTTTGACCACTTTGCAGCTCTAATTGTATTTTGTCAAGTTCAGCCTTCATTTCTTCCAGCTTCAGACTGCCATACTCTTTTCCCTCCTCTATCATACTCCATTTTTCATCAATCTCTTTTTTCGCCCTCTCCAGCATTCTCTCATAATCCGCTAATGCAACCTCTTTTGTAAGCTGTCGCCAGCGCTTTTCTTTCCGGCTGATATAATTCTTGTAATCTTTTGAATAAATCGCATAATCCTGATTAAATTTCACAAAAACTTCCGTATAATAATCTATGTGAAATGCCTCCGGCATCAGATAGACAAACCCTGAAACATTTCCGTTTCCGATAGAAGTAGTTCCCCGTTCAAAATTAATATAATAGGAAGAATAGGCAATTCCAACAATGGTATATTCCTCTTCCTTCAATGAAGCTTTTGTCCTGTCTTCATTGTCTTCTGCTACAAGAATTGTTTTTCCCAATTCCGCCCCTTCTCCAAATCTGGCATCAATAACACATTCGTTTTCCGCCTGTGGCATACGCCCTTTCTCTAGCCTGATGCCATTCACATCCTTCGGAAGCGAATGTGCCTTTAACACCAGCTCATTTTCCGCTGATATCTTAAACAGTACATCGAGACTATATGCTCCCTCAGCAGCCCTGACATCCTCCTCTGCCCGGATATCCCCGACACTCTCCTCATCCCAGCCAATGGAAGATATCAGCCTGTAGTCAAAAAATTGTCTCTCTCTCAAAAATTCATTTACCGTATTCACCATCGTCGGTGTCGTAATTCTTACCCCCGAAAAAAATCCTACCCCCAACGCAATAATCGCAAATATAGCAAAAAACCTCCCGAAACTATGCCTAATCTCCCTCACCGTAGTACGCTTCATCATAGACTTCATATATCAAAATACCTCTCCGTACATTCCCACATTATCCAGTCGAAGGCAATGCCCTCTATGTATTTCTCTTAAGGGAATGCCACCGGCATTCCCTCGTTACACAGCTGCAGAGAATCCGCCAAGCGGATTCTCTTAAGGGAATGCCACCGG
>CACXFV010000082.1 GCA_902767015.1 uncultured Lachnospiraceae bacterium
GCCGATTTTAAATATATTGGAGGAAAAAGGGTTTATATCGCCTAAAGAGGCAGAAAGATCATGTGGAAAATCAGCTGCAACCGTGAGGCGTTATCTGAATTTACTGGTTCAAACAGGAATTGTAGTGTTGGAGGGAAATACTAACAACACTGTTTACAAAATAATTGAGAAATAGATGTTAAAATACACAGAAGAGAGGATTTGGATGACTTATAATCAGTTGATTGAAAATACTATAGTTCCGGCTGGAATGGCACCGGATGAAAAATCAAAGCAATACGAAAAAGTGGTGAATTATGTTAATTCTGTTTTACCCTCAAAACTGTATAGGTTTAGAAGTGTTACAGAAAGAAGTCTCAGTGCATTATATAATGACGAATTATGGTTTGCAAACGGTAGTACAATGAATGACGATTTTGAAGCACGATTGTATTATGATAAAAAGGAACTAATGAACTGGTTGAATTCCCAAATATCGGATGAAGGTGGATTGAAGGTGCTTGAGAGACTAGCAGGGATGGATAAAATGCCAGATGAAATAGGGCAAATGATACCTAATCCGATAGCTTTCTTTAATGCCGTAAAAAATATGACGCGAGATCAAATTAATGAGCTTTCAAGCCAGTTCGTCAAGTTTATAGCAGATAATCTTGATGTGGAAGTAATTAATGCGACTAATTGTGTTCAGGAAATGACGAAGTTTGCATGTTTTACAGAGAAGATTAATTCAGATATGATGTGGGGGCAGTATGCAGCTAGTGCTACTGGTTTTGCACTTGAATATAACTTTGGAGAGCAAAATACCGTCGTATATCATGATGAGAGAGATACAAATTTTACAATATGTTGTAATTTATTCCCTATAATATATGGCAATAAAAGAATGGATACAACACAATATGCTAAATATTTGTTTCAAGTTAGTATGTTACAAAAAGTGGCAAGCTGGAAAGGAATCATATATCCGCAATATTTGCTTAATCTTGTAGTACCCTGTCCAGACGAATTTATGGCCACAAAAGTGGCAATTAAAAAATCAAATGACTGGAAGCAGGAAAAAGAGTGGAGAATGTTTTATACAACAAATAATCCAGTATGGGGACAGGAAAGGCATTCATGCGTAAAACAAAAAGCAAGTGCGATTTATCTTGGTAGGAAAATAAGTGCAATAAATCAGAAGATAATTATGGGCATAGCAAAAGAGAAGAATATACCTGTTTTTAAGATGGATTTTAAAGAGTCATCTAAGACATATAGATTAAGGAGTTATAGAATTTTATAGATTAAAATCGGATAAAAAAGTTATTATGTAAGAGTATCTATGGAATGGAAATACTTGTTATAAAAAAATAGAAACATGTATTGGAGGAAGGTATGCTTTTATACAAATTAATTGAAAACTGTTCTTATAGAGATGAATTTCAAAGCAATCATGAACAATGCACGAATTGTTCGTATGGGACGTGTTGTCCGCGGGATTGTCAAAGCTGTTTGCAGTATGTGCATTTCCCTCAAAATGCTCCGGCCTTAAGAAAATATGATTGTATACATATGGCGGATTGCTATTATTGCAAATACGCATACAAATATGCATCGGAAATAGTGTACGGTTTAAGACGTTTTTCCGATATCCAGAAAAAGAAAAAGTTAAAGATTATGTCGGTAGGATGTGGTCCATGTACTGAGTTGGTAGCAGTTGATTATCTTAAGAAACAAGGTGTGTTAAATTATGATGAATTACAATATAGAGGGATAGATCCATTAGAAAATGTATGGAGACGTATTTGGAATAACATAAAAGAGTATTTCGGAGAAGGGATTGAGTTTTATCCAAATGATATACTACAATTAGTAGATATTATTATCAAACATAACTGGGTTCCAGATGTGTTAATTTTTCAATATGTGTTTTCAGATATGTATAAAAACTCGGATGAGGAAGAAATAATACATTTTATTAATAAGCTAGCCAACTTTTTGGATTCATATGAAGAAAAACCAATTTATATTTTGGGTAATGATATTAATCTCAGCAAGAACATGGGAGGAGGAAGAGAAATGTTCGATGTTTTGGAGTCCAGAATCAAATCTCCCAAAATTGTGAAGAAAATGCATTTTAATAATGATAATAAAGACAGGCATTATGAATATGGGGATGAGTACAATAGCAATGCCCTTATTTTTGATAATATACCAGATGAGATAAGAAATGCTTACAATCCATTTGAAAGTTGTTCTAGTGCACAGATACTAATAAAAAAGGAAAGAAAGAAGTGATGAAATGATATTAAGTGTAAGCAGAAGAACTGATATTCCCAATTATTATTCTGAATGGTTTTATAACAGAATAAAAGAGGGCTATTTATATGTTCGTAATCCAATGAATGCCCATCAGATAAGTGAGATAAAGATAACACCGGATGTAGTGGACTGTATTGTGTTCTGGACAAAGAATCCTTTGCCGATGATGAGAAGATTAGATGAAATAAAAGATTATAGTTATTTTTTTCAATTTACATTAACGGGATATGGAAATGATGTCGAAGTAAATATACCGAATAAGAGAACTGAAATGATTCCGGTATTTCAAGAATTGGCTGAAAAAATAGGTAAACAAAAAGTTATTTGGAGATATGATCCTATTTTTTTCTCTGATAGATATACAAAAGAATACCATTTGAAAGCTTTTAAAAGTATTGCAGAATCCTTAAATGGATATACGGAAAAATGTGTAATAAGTTTTGTAGACATTTATCCCAAGAATAAAAAAAATATGGAGAGTGTGTCAAACTATGAATTAAATAATATAGAACTTAGAGAATTTGCAAAGGAACTCAATAGGATAGCATCAGATAATAATATTAAAATTGGAAGTTGCGCAGAAAAGTTAGATTTAGAGGAATGTGGTATTGTTCATAATTGTTGTGTAGATAAGGAATTGATTGAAAAGATTATTGGGTGCAAATTAAATGTCGGAAAAGATAAGAATCAACGTATAGAATGTGGATGTGTTGAAAGTGTTGAAATAGGTACTTATAATACATGCAAAAATGGATGTGTATATTGTTATGCAAATTATAGTTCAAAAAGCGTAGAAAATAATGCTGCAAAATATGATCCTTTATCACCATTACTGTGTGGTCAAATTGAAAAGGATGATAAAATTAATATAAGAAAAGTTAAGTCATTAAAAGAAACACAGATCAGTTTTTTTGATTTGTAAATCTATGAGTAGATATAGACGTTCAAATAGCAATTGGTAATACGAGTATATATAGCAACTTAAGTATCTAAAAGCTTATTTGTGAAAAGAATTGGAGGGGTACAAATGGAAAAGGAACCTATTTTAGCGATTTGTTATGATTTTGACAAAACCTTGTCTCCTGATGATATGCAAGCGCAAGGATACATACAATCTATAGAATATGAAGTCGCTGACTTTTGGAAAGAATCAAATAAGTTGGCTTCTGATAATGATATGGATCAAAATCTTGCATATATGTATATGATGGCAAGCAAGTCTCGAGGGAAAGTTTTGTTTACAAAGGATACATTACATAAGGATGGTAGCAAGGTACAATTATTTCCGGGTGTCAGTACATGGTTTGATAGAATTAATGAATATGGAAAGAGCAAAGGAGTAATAGTAGAACATTATATTATTTCGTCTGGATTAAAAGAAATGATAGAAGGAACTGAGGTGGCAGATAAATTTAAGAAAATTTATGCAAGTTCATTCTATTTTGATTCTGATGGGGTTGCAGTGTGGCCAGCACAGGTAGTTAACTATACAAATAAAACACAATTTTTATTTAGAATAGAAAAAGGTGTCCTTGATATAAATGATCAAGGAGTAAATTCATTCTTTGAACCTAATCAATATCGTGTGCCTTTTAGAAATATGGTTTATATTGGAGATAGTGATACTGATATCCCATGTATGAAGCTTGTTAATATAAATGGAGGTCATTCTATTGGTGTGTATAATTCCAAAACGAAAGATAAGTCTAAAGTCTTTAGGATGCTTGATGAGAATCGTATTAAGTATTTCGTTCCTGCGGATTATACGGAGGGATCGAAACTTGAACAATTAGTACACCAGATAATAGATAGAACTATAACAAATGAAATATTAGAGGAAGTCCATTTTGATTGTGTATCTGAAAAAATAGATGAAACAAAAGGACAAAGTGAGGAAGAACTCAGAAAAGAAGAATTGATTGATAAACTCGAAGATAGTGCAAGTTTTGCAAATACACATTCAGTTATTGGGCAATTGTTGGAGATTAAAGAGTGGTCAAGTATTCAAATTAAGAAATTGCTTAAGATTGGGATTGAAAACAATCAAGTAACATATATTCTTAAAGATAATGATGTTAAACGATTTTTTAGTACAATTTGTGAAGGGAATAACTGCGATGAAGCAAGAAGAATTAGAGATTTAATTGCAGATGAAGAGTAAGAAAAAGATTTTCAAATATGTGTATTGTTATCGGAAAAGTTGCAATGTGTGCTAAGCATATGTAAGAGCACAATATGAAAAATTCCCTATTGATTTTTCATCTCACATGCCCCATAATAACCCCATGGACTGGTAAATCCCCCTCCCCACATCCGGTACTAAAATGGTACTATTTCTCATTCTAAAGCCGGATAATGAGAGGAAAAACGACCACTTTCTATACAGAATAGTATAGAAATAACCTTAAAACAGAACTGGACTACGAAGGTCTTTGCGAGATGGAATAATTTGCACACGGGGAATGAGTTCAGGCGGTGTCAGTAGTGAATGGTGGGTCGAAACGCTGAATATAGTAATCTGCATTTGGCAACTCATGTAAGGTAAATGGCAACTTATGTCATAAGATATTGTGTCATTGCCCGGTCTCTGTTATTGTTGAGATAACAGAGATCAGGAAGAAGGATGAACAATGATACTACTGACAGGTCAGCTTCGATATGACAATGGAATAGTCATGGTCTTTGGAAAAGAGCCCGGTAATCTTACAGGAAAGGATAAAAAGAAATTCGGCATTATGATGGAAAATTTCGGTGTATATGAGAGGTTTTCATGCGGCGAGAATCTGTCTGTTTTTGCAGATATATACGATATTTCACATGACCGGATACAAGAAATTCTTGAAGAGGTCGGATTGGAGAATGCATTCAAAAAAGCAGCTTCTGATTTATCTAAAGGCATGAAAGCAAGACTACAGCTTGCAAGAACCTTTTTGCATTCTCCACAAATTATTTTCCTTGATGAGCCTACAAGTGGACTGGATCCACAGACAATGAGAGGAATCCACAGAATCATTCTTGAAAAGAAGAATGCCGGCTGCACGATTTTTCTTACAACACATAACATGTTAGAAGCAACGAAACTTTGCGACAAAGTAGCACTTTTGAATGAAGGAAAGATAGTAGAGGAAGGAAATCCGGAGGAAATCCGGAGGAAATCCGCAGAAAGTATGATTATCATAAAAGAATAAAGATTCATTTATCTGATGGAGAGGATATTGAACTGTACAAGGGAGAACAATCCGCAGAGAAAATCAGCGAGCTATTAAAAGCAGGCAGGATTGAAACCATTCATTCCACGGAACCGACATTGGAATCCATATTTTTGGAACTGACAGGCAAGAATCTGGAGGAGAATGGATAAATGAAAAATATCGTTGTGATCATAAAAAAGCAGCTGCGGGACACTTTAAAGAATAAAACCATACTGATTCAATTTATTTTATTCCCATTAATGACTAATATTATGGAGAACACCGTCAATATAGAGGGAATGCAGGAGTATTTCTTTACAAAACTTTTTGCGGTCATGTATATCGGTATGGCACCGCTTGTGGCAACAGCATCTGTCATATCCGAAGAAAAGGAAAAAATACATTGAGAGTACTGATGATAGACGATATAACACCTTGGCAATACCTGATTGGTATTGGCTTATATGTTTGGATGGTCTGTATGCTTGGAGCCTTGGTCATGTCAATCGGACTTCCAATGGCAAACAGGATGTTTTTTCTGCTCATCATGGGAATTGGTTTTATCATTTCCGTTATTGTGGGTGCGTGCATAGGTATTTTTTCAAAGAACCAGATGATGTCAACATCGCTGGTGATGCCGTTTATGATGATTTTCTCCTTTGCACTCTGTTCTTCTCTTGCTGTTGTCATAAGCAGAATAAAGGAAAAAGCGGAAAATCAGAAGATGGATCGAGCTTTGGAAAGGTATATAAACGATAATCGATAGTGCGATAGAGCATAAGCCACTATGGAGAACAACGAAAGGTCTCTGTATTGGCTTTTTTATTGCAAAAAATAATATAACGTTTGAAGAATGTAGGATTAGAATCTAAATGTTCGACGTTAACAGAATTGATGATTTTATAAGAAATTAAATTTGAATAGCAGAAGAGATAACGATGGGAATTGTTGAGATAGTTAAATCGGGATAGTTAAATTGATAAAAATAGATTGTAATGGTATTTAGAATGGTTTATAATTTTATTTATTCAATCGAAGTTTTCAGGGCTGCTATTAATGGGAAGAAATAGAGAAGTGAGGTAAAGAAATATGAGTGAAACCGGAAAGGTGGCAGCATACCTGTTGGCTACTCCGTCGGA
>CACXFV010000083.1 GCA_902767015.1 uncultured Lachnospiraceae bacterium
AGTGAAATTGTGTACCAAATTGGAAGGCACACAATTAAGAGAATTTGCAAATGCAAATTCTCTCCGAAGCAGTGAAATTGTGTACCAGATTGGAAGGCACACAATTAAGAGAATTTGCGTTTAAGGTGTATACTTGCAGGAGGCATAGGAATGAAGAAGAGAAGTATGTATTTCCGGATGATTACGGCTTCACTGATGAGAAGGCGTTCAAGGATGATAGTGGCTTTGCTTGCTATTACCATTGGCGCAGCTATTTTGTCCGGATTGGTAACGATATATTATGATGTTCCGAGGCAGATGGGAGCAGAGTTTAGAAATTATGGTGCCAATATGATTTTTACGGCGGAAAATTTGGATTTTACCATGCAGGATATCGATAAGGGAAAGGCGGTGATAAAGAGTGATGAACTGGTGGGAATAGCACCTTATCACTATGAATCGGTCAGAATCAATGATATCTCTGTCATGGCAGCGGCAACAGATATGAAGGGAGCCAAAAAGACAAGTCCCTTCTGGTCTGTTTCAGGCGCATGGCCGGAGCAAAAAGGGGAGTTAATGGTGGGAAAGAGTGTGGCGGAAACCTTCCGGCTAAGGGAAGGTGACACCGTGACAGTTACCTACACACCGGAGGGGGTGACAGGGACAGAGACAGAGGAGGACTATGTTGCCGATAATATGCTGTTTTTTAAAGTGACTTCTATATTGGTAACGGGTGGTTCGGAAGAAAACTATATCTATATGTCATTGGAGGATATGGAGGAACTGACAGGAAAAGAAGTGGCATTTGATATATGTGAGCTTAGTGTGTCGGCAACCTCTGATAAATTGTCGGCATATGCAAAGAAGATTAGTAATGATGTGGAGGGAATCAATGCAAGACTGGTAAAAAAGGTAACACAGTCTGAGGCAACCGTACTGGGAAAGCTTCAATCACTGGTACTGCTTGTCACTGTAATTGTTTTGGCATTGACGATGATCTGCGTGGCAACAACGATGACAGCAGTAGTGGCAGAGCGAAGGAAAGAGATAGGTCTGAAAAAGGCATTGGGAGCAGCAGATATGAGTATCATCAGGGAATTTATGGGCGAGGAGCTTTTGCTGGGCGCCATCGGAGGAACTCTGGGTGCCGGACTTGGATTTATCTTCGCACAATATATCAGTATGAGTGTTTTTAACAGTTCAATTTCCTTCAGGGTACTTCTGCTGCCGGTTACGATTATTATTTCAGTCATTGTTACAGGCATCTCCTGTCTGTTTCCAATCAGAAGTGCGACGAATGTAGATCCGGCATTAGTGCTAAAGGGTGAGTAACAGTCTGAAAGGTTGTTGCAAGATAATTGAAACAGATTTGCATATGCGCTGCCATTCAAATCTGACAAACTAAGAGCAGCGCGGAAATGAGGCAAGGAATGAGTTTATTGGAATTAAAAAATGTATCAAAAATATATGGAGAGCTCCATGCGCTTGACCATGTGAATTTTAAAGTGGAAAAAGGAGAATGGGTAGCAATCATGGGACCGTCAGGTTCAGGAAAAAGTACCATGATGAATATTATAGGCTGTATGGATAAGCCGACAGAAGGACAGGTATTGTTGGATGGAGTAGATATTGCCAGAGAAAATGCTAAAAATCTTACCACCATTAGGCGTGATAAAATCGGATTAATCTTCCAGCAGTTTCATCTTGTGAGCTATCTTACCGCTCTTGAAAATGTGATGTTGGCGCAGTATTATCACAGTGTTCCGGATGAAAAGGAAGCGATGGAAGCATTAGATAAGGTAGGACTTGCGGACAGGGCAAAGCATCTGCCAAGTCAGCTTTCCGGCGGTGAGCAGCAGAGAGTATGTGTGGCAAGGGCATTGATCAATTATCCGGAGATTATTCTTGCCGATGAACCTACCGGTAACTTAGATGAGGCAAATGAAAAAATCGTAGTGGACTTGTTTAGAAAGCTTCACGAGGACAATACAACACTGATCATTGTTACACATGATCCGGAGGTGGCAGAGGTGGCACAGAGAACGTTAGTGTTGAGAGACGGGCGTTTCGACAGAGAAATCATCAACGAGAATTTTACGGGATATATGAAGCTTGATTAGTAAAAAACGGATATGACAATAGATAAAGAGCAGACAAAACAGCAGACACAAAAATGCTCTAAGAGACGAATAGAGTTTAAGGCAGAGTGACAAAAAGAAAGGAGTGGCTTGCAATATGTTAAACAGAAAAAGAATCATGGCAATGGGGATTTTGGTTTTTGCCCTTTCGGTGACAGGATGTGGCGGCGATAGCGACAGCAAGGCTGCAAATTATAAAGACGGAACCTATGAGGGTAAAAGCTCTGTGTATCAAAGTGAAGACGGCTCCGGTGAGGGTAACGGATATGGAGTGGTCAATATTACCATCAAAGATGGAAAAATCTCAGAATGTACCTTTAAGACTTATGAACCGGATGGAACGTTAAAAGCGGAGGATTACGGAAAGGCGGATGGGGAGGTCGCCAACAGAGATTATTATAATAAGGCACAGAAAGCTGTGGCTGCCTGCAACGAGTATGCGAATATGCTAGTGGCAAACGGGCAGTTAAGCGGCATCGATGCCATTTCGGGGGCTACAAAGAATTACGATCAGTTTAAAGAAGCAGTCAGAGATGCACTGAAACAGGCAGAAGAAAGTGCTGAACAGTTACAATAATTGTCAGTATTGCAGCCGCAGTCATTTGCAGGAGGACATAATGAAAATTATAAAACATATATGTATTATAGGAATTGCATTGTTTTTCATACTTGGTTTTCCATTGCTTAGATCAGGCGTTTTCGGTGGAGGGAACGGTGGGACAGATGCGGTAAGCAGTGCCTCTGTTGTCATTGATGAACCATCGGGAAAGTATTATATTTTTATCAACAGAGACAGACATACGCCGGATAAGCTCAAAGACTGGACTTTATTCTTTAGTGGCAAAGAGGTGTCTTATATTTTTGAGGATATCAGTTGTATGGTGGCAGAGTCAGATGCAGGCGGTCTTACCATGGCACAGAGTTTTATGTCAAGACTTCCGCAGAATCAGATGACAATCAGAAAAGAGGATGTCACTTTAATGCTCTCTAAGGCAGAGTATGGTCACTACGATATCATCATTATGTCAAAAGAAATGTGTGATTTATATAAGGGCACTTCTCTGGCAGAAAAGACAGATAGCGAGATGATTATTGTCGAAAAGAATACAGAAACAGGTGCGCAGGAGGATGCAAAGTGAGAAAATGGAATGCAGTCATCAGTATGCTCATCGTTGTGTTGTTTTTTGTCCATGCGGTGGCAGGAGGATTTAATCTGATCGGGATAATACCGGGAGGAAATCCTATATTTACAGCATTGTCCTATCTTCTCTTAGGGTTAGTGGTAATGCATGTACTTATTGGCATTAAATTGACAATAGATACAGTTCTGGCAAAGAGGCGGGCAGGTGTTTTCTATTATAAGGAAAATAAGATGTTTCTTGCCAGACGTATTAGTGGGTTTGCGATATTTTTATTAATGATCAGTCATATCTTAATATTTATGGGAAACGAGGAAGCAGGCAGCTTCAGACTGAATTATTTTGGAAAGCTCCAGTTAGTGGCTCAATTGCTTTTAGTGTTGTCAATAGCGGTTCACATCATCAGTAATATCAAACCTGTTCTGATTGCCTTTGGCATCAGAAGCCTGAAAGAATATGCGGCTGACATTATCATCATCATATCGGTATTGCTTTTGTTCATGGGTTTAGCATTTTGTCTGTATTACGTAAGGTGGAAAATATTCTGAATGGAGATTTTATGGAAAAGATTAATATTATCGGTGCCGGGTTGGCAGGGTTATCAGCAGCCATTACCCTTGCCGAGGGAGGATATGAAAGTAACCTGATATCGCTGCAGTATTCAGAAAGGGCCCAATCGGTCCTTGCGGAGGGAGGTATTAATGCCGCGTTAGATACCATGGGAGAGGGAGATACTGTCAACGAGCATTACGAGGATACCATGAAGGGTGGCGGGATGCTTGCCAATCCGGTGGCCGTGCGCAGACTGACAAAAAATGCGCCGGATACGGTGTTGTGGCTTAAAAGTCTCGGCGTTCCGTTTTATCAGGAAAATGGAACCATCATTTTAAGAAATTTTGGAGGACAGAAAAAAAAGAGAACAGCTTATGCAAAGAGCAGTACAGGAAAAGTAATAATGAATGCATTGATAGATGGGGCAAGAAAATATGAGAAAAAAGGTCTTATCAGAAGATATCCTCATCATGAGTTTATCAAATTACTGCTTTCAAAGCCGGCAGACGGACAAAAAATATGCAGGGGTGTACAGATAAAGGATCGATATTCAGATAGTATTTTAAAGCTGTATGGAATTGTGATATTGGCAAGCGGAGGAATGAACGGGGTGTTTCCGGGAATGACAACGGGTACCACACAAAACAGCGGAGAGGTAACAGCGACCATATTTGCACAGGGAGTGGCATTGTCAAATCTTGAAATGCTGCAGTATCATCCCACGACAATAGGAATATCCGGTAAAAGATGTCTGGTAACTGAAGCAGCCAGAGGAGAGGGAGGAAGGCTGTATGTGGTCAGAAATGGCAGACCATGGTATTTTATGGAGGAAAAGTATCCGGTACTTAAGAATCTCATGCCAAGAGATATTGTGTCGAGGGAGATGTATCTTACTGTCAGGGAGAAGGAATGTGAGCAGCAGGTATATTTGGATATGACAGGACTAAAGGACAAGGTGTGGGAGCATAAGCTGTCAGACCTTAGAAATGAAATCCTGTATTACAGAAAGCTTGATCCGAAGAATACGCCCATACCTGTTGAACCTGGTATTCATTATTTTATGGGCGGTATCCATACAGATGAATATCACAGGACTAATATTGATGGGGTGTATGCGGCAGGAGAGTGTACCAGTCTTTATCACGGCGCCAACCGATTGGGAGGAAATTCGATGTTAGGTGCTGTCTACGGAGGAAAGACAGCGGCAATGCATATTATGAAAAATGCCGAAGAAAAAGGTCACGATTTTGCAGAAAAAACCAAGGAAGAATCCATGGAATCTTACAGAGCAGAATCCATGGAATCTTTAGGAGAAGAATCCATGGAAGCACCTGCGGAAGCATCGGAGGAATTTGTCAGTGCGCTGGGCAACATATTATATGACGGACTGGGAATTGTGAGAAATGAAGGGAGATTAAAGTTTGCCATGGGAAAAGTAAGTCAGTTAGAAGCTGCCTGTCACAATGACAGGGAGAAAAACAGGATACTCTTAGCAAAGGCAATGCTTAACTCCGCCATTATCAGAAAAGAGAGCAGAGGCGCCCATTATCGGGAGGATTATCCTGACAGACAAGATGAATATTATCGAAAAATCACATTGGCACGATACGAAGAGCAGCAGTTGGAGGTTGACTTTGTTCAGATACAGGGCGACCCTGGCATAAGTAGCGAATGATGTTCGGGTGGAGGATACCCGCAAAGCGGCATGGGACCGGCGCGAGCTCATTCACCACAGGGCAGAGCGTTTCGTGAATACGTATAAAAAATAAAGAGGAATGGTTCATGAGATGGTAGTACAATTTGATATTCTGCGCAAAGAAAAAAAGGCAGAAAAACAATATACACAAAGTATCAGATATGAATATGAAAATCCGAATGAATCCGTTGCCAATGCACTCAGACAGATTAACAGGAGGCAGGAGAGAAAAGATATCAAAGGAAATCCTGTCTCTGTCATCAAATGGGAGTGCAGCTGTCTGCAAAAAAAATGCGGTGCCTGTGCGATGTTGATCAATGGGAAGCCGGGATTGGCGTGTGATGCAAGACTTGCGGCGTATAAGACAGAGACAATACGTCTGGCGCCGCTTCGCAAGTTTCCGGTTGTTGAAGACTTGATAGTGGACCGAAGCATACTGTATGAAAATCTGAAGGAAATGGAAGCATGGCTTGCCGGTCAGCCGGAATTAAGGGAACAGGGATATGAGGCTGCCTATGAGGGCTCAAGATGTCTTCAGTGCGGGTGTTGTCTTGAAATATGTCCCAATTTTTATGCAGGCGGTAATTTTTTCGGTATGGCATCTATGGTGCCGGTAGCGAGAATTTTGGAGGAGCTGAATGAAAATGACAGAAAATCCCTGATAAAGGAATATAAAAAGCACATCTATTCTGGCTGTGGAAAATCTCTGGCATGTAGAAATATATGTCCGGCGCAGATAGATATCGAAGGTTTGTTGTTGAATTCCAATGCGCTGTCTGTATGGAAGGCAGGTTTAAGGAGGCATGGAGGAGTGTGAGTAAGCCCAGAAAAATAACCGTTTTAGTGCTGCTTATTTTACTGATGGCGTTCCTGTTGGTCTTTCTGTTGGATGACAAATATTATATCCTTGGAAAAAATACACAGGGCATTACGATTGAAAACAGCGATGATGTCGCGCTATTTATCAGGGAATGCTTAAAAAAACATTCCTGGCAGATTACAATAACCTTTTCTGTCCATACGGATGACTTGAAAACGATAGATCAGACGGTAGAGCAGCTCATGGAAAAAGCGTTAGAGGAAACGGATTCTCCGGTAGAGGGAGATTATATACGATATCAATACGGAGGCTATGAGGTCAAATATGAGTATACGAATAAAATAGGCAACAGATATGATTATGTGGTAAAGATTACACCTAATTATTATACCACGACAGAACAGGAGAAAGTGGTAGATGAGGGAGTGGAAAAAATATTGGCCGAACTCAATGTGAAGGCGGAAGATAATAGTATGTCGGATTTTGATAAGATAAAAAAAATATATGATTATGTATACAATACTGTGAATTATGACAGTGTACATCAGCGAAAAGACAATCATCACATGAAGACCACAGCCTACTTTGCGGTTAAATATAAAACAGCGGTGTGCCAGGGCTATTCGGTGCTGATGTACAGGCTTTTGAAAGAGGCGGGGGTTGATGCAAGAGTGATAACAGGGACTGTCATTGAGAACGGAGAAGAGCAGCTGCATGCATGGAACATTGTAAAAATTGATGAAAAATACTATCATTTGGATGTCACATGGGATAAAGCATTAGAAACAGACGCCTATTTTTTAAAGTGTGATGAAAGCTTTGCTGACCATGTGAGAAGTGAAAAATATTGCACAGAAGAATTTTACCAAAATTATCCCATGGCAGATAAAGATTATGAGTGTCAGCCATAAGTATGAAAGGAAAATTAACATTATGAACAGATTTTTGAAAGGGCATGTCATCAGAAATATCATAAAAAGACCGGTGAGAAGCGTGGGACTTGCGGCGCTTGTCATGTTGCTTTCGTTTTCCGTATTTTCCGGAACATTGGTTATCGCTTCAATGCGAAACGGACTTGGTTCTTTGAAAGACAGATTAGGTGCTGATATTATGGTAGTGCCTTATGAGGCCACCACGAAGTCAAATCTGGAGAATATCATTCTTCAGGGAAATACAGGATATTTTTATATGGACAGCAGTTACCTTAAAAAGATTGCTTCCATAGAGGGAATAGGACAGATTTCCGCACAGTTTTACCTTGCCTCCACGAGCTCCGGCTGCTGCTCTGTTCCTGTGGAGATCATAGGGTTTGACCCGGATACGGATTTTACGATACAGCCGTGGATTAAGCAGAGCTATCATAAAGAGCTGAAGGAGCTTGATGTGGTGGTGGGAAATGACCTGAATGCCTTTGTGGGAGATACCCTTACTTTTTATGGTGTGGATGTGCATGTGGCGGCAAAACTGGATAAGACGGGCACGAATCTTGACACAGCGGTTTACACAAATGAAAGTACCATTAAGAGGCTGATTCAGTCCTCCCTCGATAAAAAAATGAATAATTTTGCCGATATTGATCCGGACAAAGTGGTATCCTGCATTATGATCAATGTGGCGGAGGGCTATACCATAGAAGAGGTATTGAATGATATTAATATTCATGTCAGAAAAGTGGAAGCCATTAAAACGAAAAATATGATTTCAGGAATCTCAAGGAGCCTTTCCGGTGTGTCGGATGTAATAGGAATCCTCGTGATCGTTGTATGGATACTGGCACTTGTCATTATGATCATTGCCTTTACAGTGAGTTCAATGGAAAGAAAGAAGGAATTTGCCGTGCTCAGAGCCATAGGGGCATCAAGAGGAAGACTGGCAGGTCTTGTCATGGGAGAGGGCATCACCATTAGTCTGATAGGAAGCCTTGTGGGTATTGTATTGGGGACACTATTGATACTTCCCTTCAGTAATTTCCTTGAGGAAGCATTTGAACTGCCGTTTTTACTGCCAAAGATAACCATCATACTATTGGCGGCACTTATGTCTGCCGTTATATCACTGGTGGCAGGTTCACTTGCCTGCATTATCGCCAGTTACAGAATCAGCAGAATTGATACCGGATTAATTTTAAGGGAGGGCAATTAGATGATACTGAGAGCTGAGGGAATCAGTAAGCAGTTTATTCGTAAATCAGGAACAACCAATGTATTTATAGCACTTAGTGAGACGGATTTTACACTGTCTGAAGGAAAGCTTACCGTGATAACCGGTCGCTCCGGCAGCGGTAAGAGTACATTGCTCAATATACTTTCAGGACTGTTGTCACCAACGCAGGGCAGGGTATATCTGGGAGAGCAGGAATTGTATGCAATGTCAGACAAGGAATTATCGATACTCAGAAACAGGCATTTTGGATTCATTCCCCAAGGTCAGAGTGCAATTTTTACACTGAATGTAATGGAGAACGTTTTGTTGCCCTATTCACTGTATGGAGAGTATGGTGAGGGGAGGGAGTATGCAAAAGAACTGCTTGCCCTGATGGATATTGCAGAATTAAAGGATGCCATGCCGAATGAGTTGTCAGGAGGAGAGATGAGGCGAATGACCATCGCGAGGGCGATGATCAGAAAACCGGAGGTTATCTTTGCCGATGAGCCCACAGGGGATCTGGATGATGAAAACACAGAGGTGGTTTTCTCGCTTTTAAAGCAGACAGCACAAAAAGGCGCTTCGGTGCTGTTAGTCACGCATGAAAACGATGCTTATGAATACGCCGATGAGGTCTATAAAATGTCAAAAGGAGTTTTGCACAGGGAAAAGTAAGAAGCTTTATTGTAAGAAGAATGGAGGACTATATGAAGAAGCTTTGTAATATTGTAACATTAATTTTAAGTTTGATCTTGTCAGTGGGGGTTATGACCTTTGCTGATGCATGCCATAATAAGATGATGGGAAAATGGATGCACTGTCATTATGTTCAGATGGATGTCTTTTACATAGGAATAGGGCTGATAGTGGTTTCGCTGCCGGCATTGTTCATAAAAAATGAGAAGATAGCGCTTATATCTGCCTTTGTACAGATGGCACTGGCAGTTGTGGCGATACTCCTTCCGGGCACGATTATGGATATGTGCATGATGCATACGATGCGATGCTATTCGGTCATGAAGCCCTTTGTCACCGTTATGGGGATATTGGTGATTATTTCGGCACTCGCCGGTGAAATTGTGAATCTTCTGGGCGGAAAGCAGCAGAAATAAGAAAGGAGCTGCTTTAATAGAACATTATCAGAGTGTGCTCTGGCTATTCCTGCGACAGACATCTCTGTGGGGGACACAAGGCTATATCTCAACGGAATCTATAAGATAAGCACCAAATGATTTTCATTGTCATTTGGTGCTTATCTTATAGATTCCACTATTATCATTGCGTCAACTGCTTCACTCCTTTCTTAAACGTAGTTATGCTTCATAAAGGCATATAAAATATGTATGATTAAAGTGTGTTTTATCATTAAAATTAAAAATTTTAAATTTGTAAAAAAATCCTCTTGACATATTATCAAAATGATAGTATCATACAAACATAGTTATTATTAAAAAGATAATAACAGGAATGCGACGGCAAAACAAAGTATATGTAATAAGTAACATGAACATATCATAAAAGGAGGAATTAGTGATGAAGAAGACATTGATTGTAGTAGATATGCAGAATGATTTTATTGACGGCGCACTGGGAACAGAAGAGGCCGTACAGATTGTGGAAAAAGTCAGAAGTAAGATTAACGAGTACAGAGAGAGGAAAGATGAGATTATTTTTACGAGAGATACCCATCAGGAAGGTTATCTGAATACGAATGAGGGTAAGCATCTGCCGGTTGTGCACTGTATTGAGGGAAGCAAGGGCTGGGAGATTAGAGAAGGTCTTAGTGGTGAGAGGGATGTCATTATTAACAAACCGACATTTGGCTATATCGATTGGAACAAATTTGATTTCGAGGAGGTGGAGCTTGTTGGCTTATGTACGGATATCTGCGTGGTATCTAATGCACTGATTATCAAGGCAATGTTTCCGGAGATTAAGGTAAGTGTGGATGCAGGCTGCTGTGCAGGTGTTACGGTGGAAAGTCACAGAGCTGCACTGACAACCATGAAGATGTGTCAGGTAGAGGTAATCGGTGAATAAATCGGGCAACTGTGAAAGAGAAAGTCAGAACACAAAGCACTGTGACCGTAAAATGCAGTTGTGAGGCAGGTTGTGAAATCGTCATAGTGAAAGAAAAAAATCAGATAAGAATAGGAGATGAGAGCAATGCTTCAATGTGGAAATCAAATAGTAGATATTCAACATTTTCCTGACGGAACCCTGCTGATGCATCAGGAGATTGAAGGAAGAGGGGAGAAATTCAGAAAGTGCACCGGTAACGATACCGATAAGGCATATGATGTGCCGGAGGAACAGGCAGAAATCACATGGTTGTATGATAACAATGAGGAATTAGTGGCATTATTCTTTCTTGTCAGTCATTTAAGGTCGAAGGGAGTGAAGAATTTAACGCTCTATATGCCATATATTCCCAATGCAAGGCAGGACAGGGTAAAACGACCGGAGGACGTATTTACATTAAAATATTTTGCAGAAATGATTAACTCGTTAAAGTTTGATAAGGTAACAGTGTTAGATCCCCATTCCTATGTCAGTGAGGCATTGATTGATCATATCGGGGTGGAAACACCGGTAAGATATGTGGAAGAGGTGCTCAAAAGGATAGGAAAGGAGGTTATATTATTTTATCCTGACGAGGGAGCGATGAAAAGATATTCGTCAATGTTTCCTTTGCCATATGTATTCGGAATCAAGAAGAGGGACTGGATAAGCGGAGAGATTAAAGGACTTGAAGTGGCTGGTCAGACAGAGCAGCTTAAGGGAAGAGATATTCTGATTATTGATGACATATGCAGCAAGGGGGGAACTTTTTATTACAGTGCAAAGGCATTGAAGGAGCTGGGAGCAGGAGAAATTTATTTATATGTGTCTCATTGTGAAAATACCATTACAGAAGGACAACTGCTTACGACAGATGATATCACAAAGATTTATACAACGGGAAGCATATACAGAAGTAACCATGATAAGATTGAAGTAATCACAGGTGTTTATGAAAGGTGATGGAAATGGAGGAAGTTATGAACGGAATCAACCCAATGTTATTAATTGATTTTTACAAGGCGGTGCATGCAGAGATGCTGCCAAAAAATATTGACAAGTCGGTGTCATATTTTACACCGAGAATGAGCAGGGTGGACAGATGGGATAAGGTAGTTATGTTTGGACTGCAGGGATTTATTAAGACCTATCTGATAGATTATTTTAACAAAGAATTCTTTGAGAAGCCCTTTGACCGGGTGGTAGGTGAATATAAGAGAATAATGGATGCTGCCCTCGGTCATAATACTTATAAGATAGAGAAGATAGAGAAGCTTCATAGGTTGGGATATCTTCCGATAGAGATTATGGCACTGGAAGAGGGTGCCAGAGTACCGATGCATGTGCCAATGTTTGGCATTACAAATACACATCCGGACTTTGCATGGCTTCCGCAGTCGTTAGAGAGCCTGATTTCAGCAGAGAGCTGGCATCCTATGATTGCCGCAACGGTGGGCTATACTTACAGACAGATTGTGAACCGGTATTATGCTCTGACCTGTGAGGATACGGTTGAGAAAGCGAGAGCGCTGGGCAATTTTGATTTTAGAGGTGAAGAATGCACGGAGTCGGCTATTAAGGCGGCAGCAGGCTGGTGTCTTTCCTTTTTAAACACTGCTACGGTTCCTGCCATTCCATATCTGGAGCAGAATTATTGCTGTGACTGTACAAAAGAACCGGTGGGATTTGGAAGTCCCAGTACAGAGCACTCTGTTATGTGCAGTAATTATGCCGTAGACGGAGATGAAGTGACCTTGTTAAGGAGACTGTTAAATGACATTTATCCCAACACCAGTTTTAGCTGTGTCTTAGATTCTTATGATTACTGGAATGTGATTGATAATATTTTGCCTGCATTAAAGGACGATATTCTCCGCCACAACGGTTGTATGTTGATGAGAGGAGATTCGGGAGATTGTGTTGAGGTGGTTACTAAAACAGTGTTTAAGTTGTGGGATATTTTCGGCGGAACGGTAAACAGCAAGGGATACAAGGTGCTTAATCCTCATGTGAAAGCAATATATGGTGATTCGATTACCATACAGCGCTGTGAAGAAGTATACGGGATTCTTGCGAAGAATGGCTTTGCCTGCTCTAATGTTTCCCTCGGTGTAGGTTCTTTTTCAATGCAGTGTATTGAAGAGGATGGAATATTAAAGCCATTTACAAGGGATACCTTTAGTTCCTGTATCAAGGCAACCTATTGTGAAATCAACGGTGAGCCATATCCAATTTATAAGGCACCTAAAGAAGGCGGATTTAAGAAATCACAGAAGGGCTGCTGTGTAGTGAGAAAAGATGCTAAGGGAGAGTATACCTATCAGGATGGTTACAGCTTTGATGAGGCAGTCAATGCGAAAGACAATCAGCTTGTGAGCATTTTTAAAGACGGGAAACTGCTCAGGGAACAGCCATTGAAGGAAATCCGGGAGCGGTTAAATGAAGGAAAGTTTTAAGGGATATGTAAATACGATAAACAATGGGTGAAGAATGGCAGTATCAAGGCTTGCAATAAGTAAAGGTTAAAGATGATAGCGATAAAAAAATGAAAAATGGAGGAAAAATAAGATGGATGCAAAAAAATTAAAAGATGCCTGTGTGGATTGGATCAGAGCTTTTTTTGAGGAAAATGGTAAAGACTGTAATGCGGTGGTAGGTATTTCGGGAGGAAAGGACAGCTCTGTGGTGGCAGCTCTCTGTGCGGAGGCATTGGGCCGTGAAAGAGTAATCGGTGTATTAATGCCTTGCGGTGTTCAGCCGGATATTGATATGGCGAGAAAACTGGTGGAGCATTTACAGATCAGAAATATCGAGGTCAATGTGGGAGAAGCAGTTTCGGCGGTTACCAATGCCATTGAGACAGGTTTTTTAGTGGAGAGTGAAAATAATAGCGTGGAGAGGACACCGATTAGTGTTCAGACAAAGACTAATCTTCCACCGAGAATAAGAATGGCAGCGCTCTATGCAGTGAGTCAGAGTGTCAATGGAAGGGTGGCAAATACATGTAATTTGTCAGAAGACTATGTGGGATATGCCACAAGATATGGTGATGGCGCGGGAGATTTCAGTCCCCTTTCAAAGCTGACGGTGGCTGAGGTAAAGGCAATTGGCTATGAACTTGGTCTGCCGGCAGAGTTAGTTGACAAGGTGCCAATCGATGGTCTGTGTGGAAAGACGGATGAAGATAATTTAGGATTTACCTATGCAATGCTTGACAGATACATCAGAGAAGGAATATGTGATGACGCTGCGAAAAAGGAGAGGATTGACAGGCTTCACAGAAATAATCTGTTTAAATTACAGCCAATGCCTTGCTTTGAACCGGGAACTCTCATTGATGCTAAGTAGCAGCGTCTGCCTCTGAACAATTAGGATTCTTTGGTAAAAATAGCAGTGAAAGGAAGAAAGATGAGTTATCAAGTCAGTGAGGAAGAAAGAAAATACCTGGAGCAATATCATATTGAAGCATTTCAAAGACCAAGTATTGCCACCGATATAGTAGTATTTTCCATTATGAATGATGGAAAAACAGATAATTACAGAAAGCCGGCAGATAAAGCATTAAAGGTATTGCTGGTAAAGAGGGCAAATTATCCTTATATGAATATGTGGTCGCTTCCGGGAGGATTTTGCAGACCTGACGAGGATGTGTTTGATACGGCGAAAAGGGAGCTTTTTGAAGAGACCAACATCAGGCGTTCTTATCTTGCGTTAGCGGGCATATTTGGTGAAAAGGACAGAGATCCCAGGGGCTGGATTATCTCGAATACCTACATGGCACTTGTCAATGCTGATGAATATGAAGTACGCACGGGAACGGGAGCGTGGGAGGCAAAATGGTTTAAGCTGGATATTGATAAAAAACATATTGAGAAAGAAATCGCAGGAGAGTCCATCGCCATCAAAAACAGGTATGAACTCCGGCTTACAAATGCGCAGGAAGACTTAAGGATAGGGGGAAAAATCGATGAATACAAGGAATTTAAGGATTACCATGAGACGGTAAGATACGATATAGTGGAGAATGAGGAGGTGGCATTTGATCATTTGAAAATTCTACTGCATACCTTTTTAGAAATGAGGCATGCAGCAGAGCATGATGATAAGCTGCCCTTTGACCTGATGGGAGAGACATTTTCACTCACTCAATTGCAGAATACCTTCGAGATTGTGCTGGGACACAAATTGATTACGCCTAATTTCAGAAGAAGAATAGCACCTATGGTCATAGAGACCGATGCTTCCATAGAAGGTGAGGGACACAGACCGGCTAAGCTGTTTAAGAGAAACCTGCAGGCATTCAGTGATGATATGTAGGGTACAAATTTGTTGACTTATGGCGAATGATAAGATAAAGTATTAGTGTGATAAGCGCTAGGAGGAAGAAAAAAATGGCATATTACCAGTCCGATGAATTTAACGGTAATCAATCACAGGTGTATCAGCAGGCAGGCAATCAGCAGGGAGCGTATCAGAAGAAGTCAAAGAGAACATTGCTCATGGGCATTAGCGCAGGAATAGTAGCATTAGCAGTCGTTGTGGCGGCAATCCTGTTTTTTGCTTTTGGAGGTTTTGGCGGAGCAAGAGCAACAGCTGAGAAGTTTATGATATTATATTGCAAGTATGATTCCCGATGCGTCAATTACATAGCCTATACCGGTGAGTACAAGGATGAGGTTGATGAAATTAAAAGTACGATGAAGCAATATAAAAGTATGGCAAATCTTGTGGAGCTCCGTTATCAGGTTAAAAGCACAAGCAAGGTTTCTAAGAGTGATGCACAAGACTTTTGGAATGATAATGCAGGAGACATCTATGTGCCACGCTCAGATGTCAGGAAATTAACCAAAGTGACGATGAAAGTGACAATGAGTGCATTTGGCGAGAAACAGACCGAGGATGTGGAGGTTTATGTAGGTAAGTATAAAGGAAAGTGGAAGGTAATATATACAGGAAACTTTAACTAAAATCATCATTCTGCAATAATGACAGAGGATATTGGTGTAAAGTGCATGTGGGTAGATTGGAAAGGAATTTGACAATGTCAGTGAATCAGAACAACATCAGAAATTTTTGTATTATAGCCCATATTGATCATGGGAAATCGACATTAGCAGACAGAATTATAGAGAAGACAGGACTTCTGACAAGCCGTGAGATGCAGGCCCAGGTATTGGATAATATGGAGCTTGAGCGGGAGCGGGGAATTACGATTAAGTCCCAGGCAGTCAGAATTGTCTATAAGGCACAGAATGGAGAGGAATATATATTTAATCTCATTGATACACCGGGACACGTGGATTTTAACTATGAGGTATC
>CACXFV010000084.1 GCA_902767015.1 uncultured Lachnospiraceae bacterium
AATGGATGGAGGTGGATTCGAACCACCGAAGCAATTTGCAGCAGATTTACAGTCTGTCCCCTTTGGCCACTCGGGAATCCATCCAAATAACACTATCTATTTATAACACATATCATAAATATTTTCAAGCACTTTTTACACCATTGCCCGTGAATGGTAGCGTAACAAATGTTTCCACGCAGTGCATTCCACTTCGTGGAAAACATTTTGCGAACAGCGAACCGAACTGTTGCCTGCACATTTCATAAAATCATCACAAAGACAGCCAAACCAACCACTTGCACTATTGCTTGACAATAATAGTATACCAAATACCGCACTACTACATAACGATAATATACACAATATTTTCATCTCGTTTAGTCTGACTGTCCTTATTTGAAATCAGCCTCCCTTCTGTTATGCACCCATTAATCCTGCGATACTTTCATATTATTTACGTCCTTCTTAGGAATACCCTTCATATTTCACTTGTAACCCATGCCTTATTATTACTCATTATTTACTTTATGTATATTTATATTTTATGCCTATCACAGGTCAAATCTGTGATACTGCCATTTTTAAGTTATTTAAAAATTTACCTTCAAGTTTTTACCCTGCCTTATTCCACGATTTATTACTCATTCTTCATTATCTCATATAACCATTTTCAACACACTGATGATGCAGGATTATTTGTTGCACTTTATAACAAAATCTATTATGTTTGCAAACGATATGATTTTATCATATGTGAATATAAATAAATGTTAATTTTTGTACTTATTTTTGTTATTTCGTGTACATTGATGTTGATTTATGTATAAAAATGTATATCAATATTACTTTTTTCACACATTTCTACCAAAAAGATATAAATTTGTATATTTTTGTGACGTTCTTAATAAGAGAATTGTAAGATAATGGATTTAAAAACGGGTAATAAATAGTGAAAAATCAGGAAAAAGATTGTGTTGATTGCGCTTGCACTATTGAGTAAATAACCTCAATTTTAAACAAACCTCTTTATTTTTATTGGTTTTTGTCATTTTATGTATTATAATGGGTACATAATATTTAGACAGGTGGGCTTTGTATATGGAAGAAATCATTTCAATATTGATTATCGAAGACGAAGAACAGATATGTAAACAGTTTGAAAATATTATTTACTCCTATCCCGAACTGCATCTGGTCTCTACTACCAACAGCTCTGCTACAGGAATCAGCTATCTCAGAGAATATCAACCCGATGTGGTAATTCTTGATTTGGAATTACACAAAGGCTCCGGAAGTGGACTTGATTTTCTTAAATATGTTAAAAACAATTCCCTTACCTTAAAGCCTTTTGTCATTGTAACCACGAATAACTCAAGTCCGATGACACACAAGTTTGTCCATGAAATGGGCTGTGATTTTATTATGTCAAAATATGAAGACGATTATTCCGAGAGAAAAGTCATTGACTTGATTATTACAATGAAAAGTATCATTGCACATAACCGTCTGACCTCCGCAAGCGAACACAATCTTCATGAAACTCCTATTATAAAGGAGCAGCGTCTTCGCCGCATTGTCACCGGTTATCTCAACAAAGTAGGCATCAATCCCAAATTTCTCGGATGTAAATATCTTGTGGATGCCATCATCCTCATCATAGAAAATTCTGAGGCGGATATCGGCAACGAAATTGGCAACAAGTATAAAAAGACCCCTGCCAGTGTAATACGTGCAATGCAAAATGCCATCGATAACGCTTGGAAAAATACCAGCACTGACGACCTCGAAACCTATTACACAGCAAGAATCGATATCAATCGAGGTGCACCTACTATAACAGAATTTGTATATTACTATGCCGAAAAAATAAAAATGGACAATAATCTGTGATTTCAAATATTGTGACCATTCATTTGCGAACAGCTACTCATTAAAAATGCTGCAATGGGAAGTTCACTGTGAGAACTTCTCTATTGCAGCATTTTTTAGTTCTTCTTAATTTTTCTTTACCGCAAGCACTACATCCTGACCATTAATATTCCATTCCTTTTCAAATCCGTCTGTTGTACCGGTAATGATGTCGGTTGCCAAAACATCTGACATAATCGTCTCTCTGTTTCTTTCAAGAATATCGATAACCTTCTCATTATCCTTTGCGTATACGGTAATCTTGTCCATCACCTCAAAATCCGCTTCTTTTCTCATTGTCTGGATTTTGCTGATAATTTCTCTTACAAATCCCTCCTCTAAAAGTTCATCTGTAAGATTGGTATCCAAAACAACTGTAATATTATTATCACTGTCGGATACATAGCCTTCCTTTTGTGCGATATCAATCAGTAAATCGTCCTTCTCAAGAACGACCTCTCCACTTGGAAGTGCCAGCTTAAGTGTCCCCGTTGCATTTACCTCATCCATCGCATCATTTCCATCAAGTTCTGTAAGTGCCGCTCTTATCTCTCCCAGCTGCTTGCCAAACTTCGGTCCCACTGTCTTTAACTGCGGCTTAAAGCTATAGGAAGAAAACTCTCTTACATCATTGGTAAAGGTCACTTTCTTTACATTCAGTTCATCGGCAATGATGTCCACATAGAATTCTGACAGGTCAAAATCTGCTTTGACATACATCTGTCCAATCGGCTGTCTGTTCTTTATATTAGAAGTATTTCGGCAGGCACGTCCGAGAACGACTACCTCCAACAAATCTTCCATATCTTCTTCGAGCTTGGCATCTATCAGCTTTTCATCCACCTGAGGGAAGTCGCACAAATGGATGCTCTCCGGTGCTGACTTATCTACGCTTCGCACCAGATTCTGATAAATCTCTTCTGTCATAAACGGAATCATAGGTGCTGCTGCCTTTGCAATGGTTACCAGTGCTGTATATAATGTCATGTAAGCATTAATCTTGTCCTGCTCCATTCCCTTTGCCCAGAAACGTTCTCTTGAACGCCTTACATACCAGTTACTCATTTCATCAACAAAGTCGTCTAACGCTCTGGCTGCCTCCGGAATCCTATATTTATCAAGATGATTATCCACTGCCTGCACCGTAGAATTAAGCTTTGATAACAGCCATTTATCCATTACAGCCAGTTTATCATACTCCAATTCATACCTAGTAGGATCAAATTCATCAATGTTCGCATACAGTACATAGAATGCATAAGTGTTCCAAAGAGTACCCATGAACTTTCTCTGTCCCTCTGTAACCGCCTTTGCATGGAACTTATTAGGAAGCCACGGTGCACTGTTGGTATAAAAATACCATCTGATGGCGTCTGCCCCATGCTCTGCCAATGCGTCAAACGGATCAACCGCATTGCCTTTTGACTTAGACATCTTCTGTCCGTTCTCATCCTGCACATGACCCAATACAATAACATTCTCATATGGTGCCTTATTAAATAATAATGTTGACTCTGCCATAAGCGAATAGAACCAGCCTCTTGTCTGATCAACAGCCTCCGAGATAAACTGTGCCGGAAATTGCTTTTCAAAAAGCTCCTTATTTTCAAACGGATAATGATGCTGGGCAAATGGCATTGCACCGGAATCAAACCAACAGTCAATTACTTCCGGAACTCTGTGCATATCTTTTCCACATTTAGGACACTTGATGGCAATCTCATCAATATATGGTCTGTGTAGTTCTACGGTCTTTGCCGCAGGATTACCGCTCATCTGTTCCAATTCCTCACGACTTCCGACTGAATGCTGATGACCGCATTCACATTCCCAGATATTGAGCGGCGTTCCCCAATAACGGTTACGTGAAACACCCCAATCCTGAATGTTCTCAAGCCAGTCACCAAATCGTCCCTTTCCAATTGACTCAGGCATCCAGTTAACCGTGTTGTTATTTCTCACCAAATCGTCCTTTACCGCAGTCATCTTGATAAACCATGATTCTCTCGCATAATAAATCAGCGGTGTGTCACATCTCCAGCAATGCGGATAGCTGTGTTCAAATTTAGGTGCATCAAACAACAGGCCTTTAGCGTCAAGGTCTTTTAAAATCATCGGATCAGCCTTTTTGCAAAATACACCGGCGTAAGGCGTCTCTTTTGTCATCTGACCTTTTCCGTCTACTAACTGAACAAAAGGTAAATCGTAATTGCGTCCGACTTTGGCATCATCCTCACCAAAGGCAGGTGCAATATGAACCACACCGGTACCATCCGTCAACGTTACATAGGTGTCGCATACGACATAATATCCCTTCTTATTCTGCTTCTTAACAATATCTGTGGCACAGTCAAATAGCGGCTCGTATTCTTTTCCTTCGAGGTCTTTTCCCACATACTTTTCTAACACTTCATATGGTGCCGTCGGCTTCTCGCCACCAAGGATTGTCTCTGTAAGTGCCTCTGCCATATAATATGTGTAACCATCCGCCGTCTTAACCTTAACGTATGTCTCCACAGGATTGACACAAAGTGCCACATTAGAAGGAAGTGTCCATGGTGTTGTTGTCCATGCAAGAATATAGGCATCTTCATCCTTTACCTTGAATCTTGCAACGGCAGAACGCTCTTTGATATCCTTGTATCCCTGCGCAACCTCATGGCTCGAAAGAGGTGTTCCGCATCTCGGACAATATGGAACAATCTTAAATCCTTTATATAAAAGCCCTTTATCCCAAATCTGCTTTAATGCCCACCATTCTGATTCTATAAAATCATCGTGGTAAGTAACATAAGGATTGTCCATATCAGCCCAGAATCCGACTGTTCCTGAAAAATCCTCCCACATTCCTTTATACTTCCAGACGCTTTCCTTACATTTTGTGATAAAAGGATCCAGTCCGTATTCTTCTATCTGCTCCTTGCCGTCAAGTCCTAATAATTTCTCTACCTCAAGCTCTACCGGGAGTCCGTGTGTATCCCATCCCGCTTTTCTCGGAACCATATAACCCTTCATTGTCTTATATCTCGGAATCATGTCCTTAATCACACGTGTCAGAACATGACCGATATGAGGCTTGCCGTTCGCCGTAGGCGGTCCGTCATAAAAAGTGTACGTCTCTCCCTCCTTGCGGTTTTCCATACTTTTTCTGAAAATATCATTGTCTTTCCAAAACTTTTCTGTCTTTTTTTCTCTCTCGACAAAATTTAAATTAGCCGATACCTTTTCATACATTTCTGATATCCTTCCCTTCGTGATAATATGTTTCATTGCCATATGCAGTCATTCACAATTAATCTGTTCGATATCTCCGTCAGTCTTGAATGGGCACTATTCGCAGGTATCCAACACCTTTACTTCTCAGGCATGGCAAAAAGTCAAAAAGAGCTTTCCCTGTAACATGACGAAAGCTCTCTTCTTATCGTTTACCACCTTTACAGACAACGTGTTCTTATTCCTTAATCGCTGCATATGTTCTATTATTGTTGATATTATACTAATAATTTTTATGATTGTCAAACATTACTCTTAGGAACTGTTCATAATTAGCAACTATTCAGCCCCCGAAATAATCCCTAAAATATCAGGCAGGGAGCTTGCTCACCGAATAATATTTTAGGAATTATTTCAGGAGGACAAGACGCTTTAGCGTCTCTGGGTGTCTGCAAAATACTTTCCACGCAGCGGAATACGCAAATTTAATTTATTTAGCATTTTTGTGTTTCTTTTTATTGTGTTTGGGTATATAATAAATAATATTTTTACAAAGCAGGAAAGGAAATTGCAAATCTGATTATCATATTACGGCACAGCTTAATATGATATAATATGTATGCATGGGTTGATAATTAAAATGAAATCTCCGGTTAATCGACACAAGAATAACAGGAATGGGCTTAACATTATTATTGTAGGATGCGGCAAAGTCGGCTGCACCCTTGTCGAACAGTTGAGCCAGGAAGGGCATGATATTACCATCATAGATAAAAGTGTTGAAAAGATACAGGCACTTACTAATTTATATGACATAATGGGATTGGTCGGCAATGGTGCCAGTTACAGCGTCCAGATGGAGGCCGGCATTGAGAATACTGACTTGATTATTGCTGTAACGGATTCTGATGAGCTGAATCTTTTATGCTGCACCGTTGCAAGACGTGTGGCGAAATGTGCTGCCATTGCAAGAGTTCGCACCCCTGACTACAGCGAGGAGGTCAGTTATCTGCGGGACAAGCTTGGTCTGGCTATGATCATTAATCCGGAACTTGAAGCTGCCAAGGAAGTGGCAAGGATTCTTTATCTCCCTACCGCACTGGAAGTGAATACTTTCGCTCACGGGCAGGCGGAACTGATAAAATTTAAAGTTCCTAAGGATAATATGCTTGTATCAATGGCAATCTCGGAGCTGAGCAGACAGACAAATGTCAGCTTTATTATATGCGCGATAGAGCGAAACGGTGAAGTAATTATTCCCACAGGTAATTTTGTATTTCAGGAGGATGATTATGTATCCTTTGTTTCAACGCGTGCTGCTGCAAGAGAATTTCTCAAGAAGATAGGCTTTAAAACTAATCAGGTCAAGGACACAATGATTATCGGCGGCGGTAAAGTTGCTTATTATCTGACCAAGCAGCTGATTAATTACGGAATCTCTGTCAAAATTATAGAAATCAATAAAAAGCGTTGTGAAGAACTGAGTGTATTGTTGCCAAAAGCCATCATTATCAATGGTGACGGCACAGATGAAGAGGTTTTAAAAGAAGAAGGAATCGCCTACACGGAATCTTTTGTTCCTCTCACCGGTATTGACGAAGAAAATATCATGCTGACACTTCATGCCAAGAAAAGCTCCTCCACAAAAGTAATCACAAAAATTAACCGCATCACTTTCAAAGACGTAATTAACAATCTGGATCTTGGCAGCGTTGTTTATCCCCGTTTCATTACGGCAGAGGCCATCATCGCTTATGTCCGGGCCAAAAAGAATTCAATGGGAAGCAATATAGACACGCTTTATCATATGTTTGATTCCAGAGTAGAGGCTATTGAATTCAGGGTAGAAGAAAAATCAAGTGTTACCGATATCCCTATCATGGAGCTATCATTAAAGAATAATTTGCTTATATGCTTTATCAATCGAAACGGAAGAATTATTCTTCCAAATGGTCAGGATTGTATTAAAGTAGGCGATACCGTCATGGTTGCCACTACCCACAAAGGTTTTAACGATATTAATGATATATTAAAGAAATAGCTGTGACTATCAGGAGAAAGGACATATCATGAACACTTCAATTATCAGATATATATTAGGTCAGGTCATGAAGGTAGAAGCTCTTCTGATGCTTTTGCCCTGCATGGTGGCATTAATCCATGGTGAAGAAGAAGGTTTTGGTTATATTATCGTGTTAAGTATTATAGGAATCACAGGAATACTGGCTACCATCAAAAAACCATCCAGCAATGTATTCTACCTTAAGGAAGGCTGCGTCGCGACTTCTTTAAGCTGGATTATACTTAGTATCTTCGGATGTCTTCCTTTCATGATAACGGGAGAGATTCCCTCATTTACAGACGCACTTTTTGAAACAATATCAGGTTTTACGACCACTGGCGCCAGCATCTTGTCGGATGTAGAGGCATTGTCTTATTGCAGCACCTTTTGGCGCAGCTTTACCCACTGGGTAGGTGGAATGGGCGTTCTCGTATTTATCCTTGCCATTGTTCCCCTAAGCGGTGGTTCTAACATTAACCTGATGCGCGCAGAAAGTCCCGGTCCCTCTGTGGGAAAGCTGGTTCCTAAGATTCGTACGACCGCAAGATTACTTTACATAATTTATTTTGCCATGACTTTTATCCAGGTAATTCTGCTTTTATTAGGCCGGATGCCTGTCTTTGATGCTTTTACCACTGCCTTTGGCACAGCCGGCACAGGTGGCTTCGGTATTAAAAACAACAGTCTTGCAGGTTATTCCGCATATATTCAGTGGGTCGTTACGATATTCATGATTTTGTTCGGAGTAAACTTTAATGCTTATTATCTGATTCTTTTACGGCAGTTTAGAAAGTCTTTTTCTATGGAGGAGGTTCGTTACTATTTTGCCATTATCGCCGGAGCGATAGGAATCATAATGCTTGATATATGCCGCACTACCGGCAGAGTACTGACAGCCCTTCGGCACGCTTCCTTTCAGGTTGCCTCGATTATTTCATCGACCGGCTTTGCTACCACTGACTTTAATAAATGGTCCCAAACCTCCAAATGTGTTCTGGTACTTCTCATGTTTATAGGCGCCTGCGCCGGAAGCACCGGTGGCGGAATCAAGGTTTCCCGTATCGTGATCATATTAAAAACAGTGCTTAAAGAATTAAATTCCTACATTCATCCTAAAAGTGTGAAAATAATTAATCTCGACGGAAAACCGGTAGAGCACGAAGTGGTTCGCGCTACAAATGTGTATTTTATGACATTTATGATTATATTTACTTTGTCCATATTTGCAGTCTCTCTGGAGGGCCGGGGTGCTCTTACAACATTTACCGCAGTCATTGCCACGCTCAATAATATCGGTCCCGGCTTAGGACAGGTAGGACCTACGGGCAACTTCGGCATCTTAAGCCATCTGTCAAAGTACGTGCTGATGTTTGACATGTTAGCAGGGCGATTAGAATTATTCCCACTTCTAATCTTGTTCCATCCTGCTATGTGGCTTGAAATGCTTGTCTCTAAAAGCAAAAAAATTAAATAAGACATAAAAAAAGACTATTTCTTCTCCCGCTAATGCGTTAAGAAATAGTCTTTTTTAGTACCACGCATAATCAAAAAACATTATTCGGCACACATCTGTGTAAGGCGCTCCTTCTGCTTCATAACCTCGTTCAGCATGCCTGCATAATCGCCCTTCTGCTTTGCTCTCAGTTTTTCTGTCAATTCACTGACAGGTTCATAAATAGGCTTAAGCGAAAGATTCGCCACTATACCTTTAAGTGCATGAGCCGCTTCAAAAGCTGTCTCCATATCTCCTGCACTTATGGCATCCGAAAGCCTCTTGAAATTCGGTTCATCCGGTACCGTCTTGACCAGCTTTAAATAAAAAGCTTCATTTCCCATGCATCTGGTAACACCTTCCGATGTATCGGCACCAAAATCTTTCAGTGCATCAATTGTCAACATATTCTTTTCCTTTCTTTTCTATATTAGTTACCTGCAAACAGTAACCAAAATAACAGTGACATTTTTACTATCCCCTTTATTAATTGCCTGTATAAGCTTGAAATCATGTTTTAGATACATCTATTCGAAAAACTTTTCAAATTCTTCCGGCGGTACAGGTTTAGAAAAATAGTAACCCTGTATAATCTCACAACCTACCTGCTTTAACAGCTTCAATTGCTCTTCAACCTCTACACCCTCAGCAACAACAGGTACCGCTAAATACTTTGCTATGTCCATAATAATCTCTATTAAGCGATAACTCTTACTATCTTCAAGCATATTCCGTACGAATTTCATATCCAGCTTCAGCACATCAATCGGGAGCGTAGAAAGCATATTCAGGGAAGAATATCCTGAACCAAAATCATCCATCTCTATCTTGAAGCCGCATCTCCTAAGCTCTTCCACAACTTCAATCAATCTTCCCGCATCCTCGGCATAAGCCGATTCCGTCACCTCCAAATATAAATCTTTTGTTGTAAGACCATTTTTCTCAACAATCTGCAACAGATTATCTTTAAGATTCGGATCATAGATATCGATACGCGAAACATTTACAGACACCGGTAAAGTAACACCAAACTTATCCTTCCATGCTCTGATCTGAGCTGCCGCTTCCTTCCATACATAATCGTCAAGAAGTTGTATCAGACCATTCTCCTCAAAGAGAGGAATAAACGCACCGGGACTTATCATACCTAACTCCGGATGCCTCCATCTAATCAATGCTTCCGCACTTCTAAGCTGTGGTTCATCTGTTGTAATGCCATATTTAGGCTGGTAAAATACCATCAACTGCTTCTGTTCTATCGCCTCGTGGATATCGTTGATAAGTCTCTGGGAATAAATCTGACTCTTATGTAATTCCATATCATAGTATGCAATAGAAGTCGCAAAATTTCCTTTTATTCTGTTACATGCCAGCTTTGCATAGTCAAACTTTATCTCATCCTCCAGCTCTTGATCCTGTCTGTCATATATACCCATTCTAAGACGTATCCTCGTCTTCGTAATCTCTGTCAGTACATTTATAATCTGCTCTAAGAGCCCTTCATAACTCTCCTGATGTTCACAATACATATAAAAGGTATCTGCTTCCACACGACACGCAATACCATATACATCAATCAGAAACTTCCTAAAGCTTACGGCGATAAACTTCAGCAATTCATCGCCAAACTGCCTTCCGTATATTTCATTAATCAAATGGAAATTGTCAATATTAACTACAACGTAATCCATTTGTTTATCCTTGTTATGATATCTGTTGATATGCTGTGCATATTTATAAAAGAACTGCTTATTGTAAAGACCTGTAAGTGCATCTCTCTCCGTCTCCTGAATAATCAGCTTATCCTCCGATAATTCTATAATCCTGAACACACGGGCAAGTATTACTTCCGGCACATCATACGGCTTCTTAATAAAGTCTGCTGCCCCCAACTTAAGGCTCTTAACTTCTGCTGACTTCTCAGAGGTTAACACAATAACGGGAATCCCCTTTAATTCTTCATCCTCTCTAAGCACCTCCAAGAGTTCAAAACCATTCATCTCCGGCATGAATAAATCCAACAGCACAAGAGACAATGCCTGACTATTCTCTCTAATCATCTTAAGTGCTTCTTTTCCATTCTCAGCATATAATAAATCATAGTCATCATTAAGAATGTAACCTAACAACTCCCTGTTAACATATTCATCGTCTACGATTAATACAAGCCTGCGTCTGTTTTCAGTTTTTTTGAATTTTGTTATCATTTTACACCCATGTACACCACAAAAGCTGTGGATTCGCCCAAAATACGGTAACCTTGAAATCCTCCGCCAAATCGATGTAATTCCTATCACATTATATATCAATCGGCATATTGAAAGAATGGGCAGTATACATATCCTTTCTCTTGGTCATTTTCTTTCAATAATTTATATTTCTTACCTATCTTCACTTATATCTGACATATTACATATACGCTTTTATTTCGTTATATGAATAACACTTTTATCATATCACAAAACCCATTTACAGTCAATAAATCAGCTGAAAATGCAGAAACAAAAATTGGTTACTACTTGCGAAAATCTGTTATATGTTATATAATTGCAAAATAATAAAACACATTAATAAGCAAAGGAGTTTCTCATAATGGCACAGGTAAGCAAAGACATTTTAATAGGCGAATTAATAGCAATCGATAATGGTGTAATACCAATCCTTCTTCAGGCCGGCATGCATTGTATCGGCTGTCCTGCTTCTCAGGGAGAAAGTATTGAAGAAGCCGCTATGGTTCACGGAATCGATCCTGACGAGCTTCTTGTTGAAATTAACACTTATCTCGCAGACAAAAACTGAGTGCCTTTTGCACCCAGATTTTTAGTGCTGTTTTATATTTTATTTTGCATGTTATAAAAAATGGCTGTCGCATTAATGACTAAATGTTTCATGCGACAGCCCCTTTTATAAATTTTAATGATTAAATTTTAGCTAACTCACTCAATGCATCTTCTCCAAGAACGATATCATAGTGTTCCGTAAAATATGGTATGGAATACTTGTTATATTTGGTATGGTTTCCGTATTCACAGATAATATTGCAAATCCGGTTAAATTCTTCAGGGGTATGTAAATTATTATTAATCATAAGATAATATATGCTTCCATCCTGATATACAGAACTTTCCCCTTTGTATTTACTCTGAAGCACCTTAGAAAGGCTAATCAGATTATCAATACTTTTAAACGAAAATGTAAGCGTAATCTCTTCCGATGCCACAGGCTCCGGTTTTGTTTTTGAAGCTGCATTTTCAGTAATATGCGCAGGACTGCCCGTTACTTTTGAATGGGCATTCGCTACACCTGCCAGTGCATCTCTGAAAGAGGATAACAGATTCAGAATCTCATTCGCCTTGTTCAGCTTACTTTCCTCCACTGTCATTGACTCCCTGACGGCATTGGCTACATCATCCGGTGTTGGAGAAAACTTTGAAAAACGTGTATCCAGTTCCTCCGGATCATCACTTTTGGATATAATCAGCTCCACTCTGTCCTCAGAAACCGGTATTGCCTCAATCATCAGAGGCGCATCCTCTGCCTGAAATCCAAATTTTTTATATACTTTCGAGGTCATTTCCTTAAAAAGCTCATTCGTTTTCTCCGAACCATATGAAAAATCGGAAACGTCTAAATTTCTGGATGCCAAATCATTTTTGTTGAGAATACATTTAATCTTATTCTCGCTTATCTTTTCTATCTTCATGTATATCACCTTTTTTATAGTATACTATGATATCACAATTTGCAATGATACCAAATTCCTTAATAGTATAACTTATCACCCTGTACTATGTAAAGTAAAAAAAAATATTAATTTTTTCCATAGGCGGATTATGATTCACCACCCCCCTCTATGCTTCATATAATATCATAACCCTTCTGCAAGGAGTTTTAAATGGTCAAACATTATCTTACTGATCGATATCATCCTCTTCCGGATAATTATATTCCACAGGATTTAGTTCGCGCTCCTGTACCCTTTCTGGCACCATTAAATGACCTTAAACGCTATATCTGCGCCATTGCCTATGACCCCTTAAGAAAACTTTTTAATGCCTGCTTCCGGGATGGTCTCAACCTCATGGGCATTTCCGCTTTTCGCTCCTATGAGCGCCAAAAGGAAATCTATGACAACAGCATCAGGAACCGCGGTAAAGAATATACCGCCAAATGCATTGCCTATCCAGGAACCAGTGAACACCAGACCGGACTGGCCATTGATGTATCCTGCCCTTCCGTTGACTATGAGCTGTGCGAAGAATTTGAGTATACCCCTGAGGGAATCTGGCTAAAAAAACATGCCGAAGCCTTTGGCTTTGTATTCAGCTTTACCCGCGAAAATGAAGAATTGACCGGCTTTGTAAATGAACCATGGCATATACGCTATCATTGCCATGATGCCACTTTCTATCCTTTTCAGTCGTCTGCCACCGACAAGTATTTTCTCTAAATTCTTTGCCAGGCGTGTACTTTCCTTTACCATTGCAAAAGTCTTTCCATCTCCGGTCACCCATTGTAAAGGTAAACCGTTGTGGAAAGACTCTCTTTTCTCACTTACCATATAAGAACTTCATTTATGAAGTCAGATATTCATCAAGCACCTGTGTAATCACATTTTCCCTCGCCTGCAGAGTATCTTTGTTGGTTTTATTTTTTTCATTCGGCTGATTGTGATACAAATTATTTCCGTTTAATCTATTTTTGTTGGATTTATTTTCATTAATTGTATTTTGTTTGGATTCATTTTCTTTGGATGCATCTTCTTTTAATGCTTTTTCTTTTAATTCATTTTCTTTGGATGCATTTTCTTTGGATGCATTTTCTTTGGATGCATTTTGTTTGGATGCATTTTGTTTGGATTTTTTTTCATTGGATTCATTTTCTTTTGATGTATTTACATTGACTATGTTTTCGTTTAATCTGTCCTGTCTGACTTCACTTATGTTCACCCTGCTTTGCTCAAAATCAAACCGGTTGTCGAGATAATCTGTCATGGCATCTGCTAACAGTTCTTTCTTATGCTTAGATGCCACTACCCCCTCCCACAACTTTAAAACAGCAAAAAATATTACCGCAAGTGCCGTGTATACATACACACACATCATGACATTCAATCGATTGCCAATCTCTGCTTTTTCCGTGAGCAGAGCCATATCAAAAAAAGCGCTTACGGCAACGGCAATGTAGCCACACATGTCACCTATTCCTTCCACTTTTGAAATAGAAATTCCAAACTTTTTCCACCCATTTAAGATGTTATCCACAAAAGCTTTCGTATTTTTGATATTGACGCCATGATTCCGCTTTTCTATGTAGGCATTAATAATTTCTGCATTAATGCCCTCCATCTCTCCGGATGCTCCGACAGCGTTTTCAAGCTCCGAGTCGTACACATAACAGGCTGCAATTTTACTGATAAACCCCACGATAAACGCTAACAGTAATATAATTACCGGAACATTGTAATTGACAACTGCTACTAAAAAATTATCCATTATTTACCTCATTTCTGCGCTGCTTTTTGCGCATATCAGGTTTGTGACAAACAGCGCGCAGACACAAACCCGTCTATACTTATCATGTTATCACACTCAATTTGTTTTTGAAATACAGTAATTTAACTTTCGTGTTACATATTCTGACAAAAAGTTACTTTTCGCAAGATATATTTTTTGTTTACTTATCTTTTTTTTATAGTATAATAAACTTATCAAAACGATAAAATAGATTAGGGAATATCCCTTAGAAATGAGGTTTCTATGATATATAAGACAAGGGGCACCTGTTCACGCGAGATACATATCGAGACAGATGGAGACATCATTACGGATGTACGTTTTATCGGTGGCTGTAATGGCAATACGCAGGGAATAGCAAGCCTCGTAAAAGGAATGAAAATACAAGAAGTCATCGACCGGACAGAGGGAATTGACTGTAACGGCAGAGGTACCTCCTGTCCTGACCAGCTTTCCAAGGCATTAAAAGAAATAATAAGAAAGGGCTGAGGGCATTAGAATGTCAAAAAAAATTATACTAACCGGTGGTGGAACAGCCGGACATGTAACTCCCAACATTGCACTGATTCCCGGTTTAAAAGCACGAGGATATGAGATACAATATGTTGGCTCCTATGAGGGAATTGAAAAAAAATTAATCGAAGAAATCGGTATTCCTTATACCGGCATTGCCACAGGGAAATTCAGGCGATACCTTTCTGCCAAAAATCTGACTGATCCTTTCAGGGTACTAAAGGGATTTGGCGAGGCAAAAAAAATTATGAAGAATGTCGCACCTGACATTGTATTTTCCAAAGGAGGGTTTGTTTCTGTTCCCGTTGTACTTGCTGCAAAAAAATATAAGATTCCTGTGATTATTCACGAATCCGACATGACACCGGGACTTGCCAACAAGATTTCCATGTCTGCCGCGACAAAGATATGTCATAATTTTCCCGAAACGGCTGAGTACCTCCCTAAAGATAAGGCACTTCTCACCGGTTCCCCTATTCGTGAAGAATTGAAAAAGGGAGACGCTCTTGCCGGACTGAAAATGTGTCATTTTTCTGCCGACAAACCGGTGATTATGGTAATCGGCGGCAGCCTTGGTGCCGTAGCCGTCAACAATGCCATCCGTTCCTCCCTTGATAAGCTGCTTTTAAAGTATCAGATTGTACACCTATGTGGAAAGGGTAAGACAGATAACTCTCTGGAGGGAAAAAAAGGCTACACACAATTTGAATACATCAAATCAGAGCTCAAAGATTTATTTGCCATGTCCGACATTATTATATCCCGCGCCGGCGCAAATGCAATATGTGAGATTGCCGCTCTTAAAAAACCGAATATACTGATTCCTCTTTCAGCCAAAGCCAGTCGGGGCGACCAGCTTCTTAATGCAGATTCTTTTAAAAAGCAAGGCTTCAGCGAGGTCATACAGGAGGAGGATTTAACCGATGAACTGCTGGTAAACACAATTGATGCCGTTTATCACAACCGGAATCAATACATAACAGCAATGGAAAAGGCCGCCACTAATGATGCCATAACAACGATTCTCAACCTGATAGATGATACTGTAAATACTTAGATTTTCTACCACAGAAAACTTGCGACAATATACTGACAATAAGGAACTGTTCCCAATGGACTGTTCCTTAAAAATTGTTCTTTAGGAATTGTTCTTTAGAAATTATTCTTTACGAATTGTTCTTTAGGAGAATTTGCCCGGGCAAATTCTCCTTATAAAGTATATCCGCCTAAATACATTCTTTGACTTTTTGTTCCAATTCTTTGAGTTCTTCTTCCTTGGCTTCTCCTGCTTTCCAAAGCTTCAGCGCATTGTCATTCTTATATCTTGGAATCAGATGCATGTGAAAATGAAATACCGTCTGTCCTGCCTCTTCACCATTATTCTGAATCACATTAAATCCGTCGGCATCAAACGCCTTCGTCATGGCTCCTGCCATCTTTTTAGCAAGTACAAATACCTTTGACGCTGCCTCCTCGTCAATAGAATAAATGTTATCATAGTGACATTTTGGCAATATCAGCGCATGGCCTTTCGTAGCAGGTCCCAAATCAAAAATCACCCTGAAATTATCATCCTCATACAGTGTATGAGATGGTATGACACCATTAGCAATTTTACAAAAAATACAATCTTCTTTCATGTTCCTTTTTACCCGTGCCTGCACGGCACTCTTCCTTTCTTTCTATATTTAATTTACTTTTCCTGTCTTTTACCGGTATTGCTCACAGGTATCCTCCACCTGCACTTCCCAGACACGGTGCTTCGCGCCTTTATTGCCGTTTTCGCCAAAACTGTCGAATTATGTTAATCGGTTTTCATTGACATTTTTTAAATTAATGTTAGACTTACTTCTGTGAAAAACAGAATACATATCCCCGCGGAAAGGACAACAAAACATTGAATACCAATACTACCTATCAAACTGACAATGCCACCATACATACAACCGACTCAGCTTCGATTTGTAAAATCAATGTACAAGAGCTTATGGATGCCGAGCCTGCTGTCAAAGCTCTTGTGGAGCACATCACCGATACGAACACACTTACCACAAGAAAAATGATGCATGAGATTGGCAATGCCGTTACTCTCATCAACAGCTCTTTACAGATTATCGAAGCAAGTCATCCTGAAGTTCGTGATTTCAAATATTGGAGTTCGACAATGAATGACTTAAAATATCTTATCAGTCTTCTTGCAGAAATCTCTCAGTTTAATACAGGTAATATTCTGTCATTATCAGAGACAAATATTGTGGAGCTGATTAAAAGTCTTACCTCCTCATTTACCACTCTCAATGAGGACATCTCTATCTCTCTGACCGCTGATGATTTGATACCGGACATTTTATGTGATAAGACCAAGCTGAAACAGGTATTGATTAATATCATCAAAAATGCATCTGAAGCTCTTGAGAATATCACCGATGCAAAGATAGACATTTCTGTCACTTTTAATCACAAGGATATATGCATCGTCATCGCAGACAACGGATGTGGTATAAATGCAGAACAACTGGATACCATCTTTACACCTATGGTAACGTACAAAAAATACGGCTCCGGTCTCGGACTTCCCATCTCTAAAAAAATTATTGAGGCGCATGGCGGCTCCATCAGTGTGAAATCAGCCCCTCATCAGGGAACTGTTTTCACGATTCAACTGCCGGTTACCGGTCCGAAAACGGAAACAAAACATCCAGTAATCTCAGATTTTTAAAATTCCCCTTCGCTGTCATTTCTCCTGTCATAAATGCACGCTGAAATGTCAGCCTTCCTCTGATAATATTATGAAGTGTCTCCTCGGAAAGCTTTGACAATACATCTACATCCGTAGTATCGGAATATTTAATCTTAAGGTCGCTGTCATCAATCTCAATCAACATAGTCTTGTCCATATCATCAATGATAATAGCATATTCCACATTAAGTCCCTCCTGTGGGGTAAATGCCTCCTTGAACTTTTTGATATAATCATACTCTGACATGCCATTCTGTTTACTGAGCATTCCCTTGAACATGTTCGCCAGTTCTTCTATATCCTCTTTTTGCTTTCTCACATATTTATCATTGGATGCATATCTTGAAAGCTGCTCTGTCTCCTGCGGTGTCAAATCCAGTGTTTCCTTCATGATATTTTGTTTGATTGCATAACTGCTTGACGGCAATGGCTTACGCTTCTGTGAAATACTCCTATATAGATTCTCTGTCTTTTTCTCAATAATCTGCGCGTATTCCTTGTTCATCTCAAAAGAAACCGAATCTTCGACATAGGCACATATTCCTGAACAATTCATTCCTCCCAGCAATTCCCATGCATTTTTTATATCTGCTAAAGCTTCCCGCTCTCCATAAGTAGTAGAAATGACAATGGGAGACATATAGATATTACTAATCTTCTCCTTATCACCATAGAGCCAGCAGGCATCCAAAAACTCCTGCATATATCCGCCAATGCCTCTCCACTCAACACAGGCCGCCAGAATAATTCCATCAGCCTCCTTCAGGGTCTGTGGCAATGTGGTAATTGAACTCTTTAATTCAAACAGATTATATCTGTTTACGTGAACCCTTAATTCTTCAAGAACTCCCTCTACTTTTGTAAGAACATACAGCGTAGGATCTTCTATAAGCCCTCTGCCTCCGTAATAAATATTAATATTCATTTTATTCTCCAATCAAACTACTTTGACTTTTTCACATTGCTTTTCTATTTTAATATATCAGCCTCTATTTTTCAATCTTATTAGCCAATAATTTTAAAAATGGTTACCATTCACAGCCATTCCTACCCACCTAAAATCAGGCGATAGTTAGCTGTGAATGATAACCTTATATCTCCGGCTCTTTTTGGTTATTCACTCTTACAATGTTCCCGTCTTTCATTAAATAGTGACAGCAGGAAACCACATATAACTCCGGCAATAAAACCTCCTAGATGTGCCATATTATCTACATTTTCTGTTGTCCGCCCTGCCATTGCAAGGAAAAACAACACTATCACTACCTTGTACAGCTTTGAATTTCCATCTCTGCCATACTTAAGAACCAATAATAATAATGCGCCAAGTATTCCATATACAGCTCCGGAAGCGCCTGCCGATATACTGACACGGTTTGACATGTATCCCGAAACCGCAGATAACATACTTCCGGTAAGACCTGTAATAATATATAATATGATATACTCTATGTGTCCATACATTCTCTCTACTTCACCTCCTATGAACCACAGAGAAATCATGTTATTTACCAGATGTGCTATACCAAAATGCAAAAACATACTCGTAAATAGTCTGTAGTACTCGTGCTCTTCAAAAATGAGTTTACTGTAAGCAGCACCATGACGGAGCATGAATAACGCATTTTCAGTAGAACCCATACTCTCCAGTATAAAAAACACAACCATGTTACATAGTATGATAAAAATTGTCACAAATGGCATATTCTTTACAGAATTCTGATATCGGCTCTCTCCATAAGGTTTCCTATGATAACGTACAGCATCTCTATTACTATATTGGCTATGGGTACTGATTTTATTCAACGAATCCTGTATCTGCTGATGGAGACCATCAAATTCATAAGGCTGATTTTCATATATAATCAATTGCCCTGCTATCATATCAATAAGCCAGAATTTTATATTTCCACTATTAAATATCTTATCTCTTTCAATATTATCACTATAGATAAAATATATGATATCAACCTGTTTACTGCCTGTAAGCAACAGCTTTCTCTCCACCTGAAATGATATATTCTCCAACTGCTCAATGGTTAGACTGTTCTTAACTGAGGTAGATATACATCCGATTACATTTACCCTCTCGCCATAATCCATTTTTTTGATAAAAAATTTTATCATTGGAACATTACTCTGCATAATGTAATATTCATTTTTCATTAAAACATAATCTATTCCATCTACCCTCAAATTTGTGCCGCCTTTCACTATTTATTCATCGCTTCTACCGGCACCCACTTCATCTGTACATCATCCTAAACAAACTATCCAATAAACATCTGTGCCCAGTAATAACGACCGCCGGAATTGACTACTCCGACACCAATCTGAGTAAAGCCTGCATTTAAAATATTGGCACGGTGCCCCGGAGAATTCATCCAACCTTCAACAACCTGCTTTGGAGAGGTCTGTCCCATAGCTATATTCTCTCCGGCTGTTCTATACATTATATTATACTCGGATAAAACAGAAAAGCAATCTTTTCCGTTTGGTCTGGTATGATCAAATAATGTAATAATTTCTCCTGCCCTCACATTAGCCACTGTACATAACCGGGTATTCTTTGAAAGTGATGCAAGTCCTGCATTATTTCTTTCGATATTTACTAATCTGATTACCTCGTCAACAAAATCTGAGTTTTGAATAGCATCAGTGTTTTCATTACCAGTCTTGTTTTTCTCATTTTCTGTCGTCTGTGAATTATCATCCTCCTGCAGAACCTCCTGAATCCTCTGATAATTGTCATTCCCATTCAATATCTGCGACAAATTTGCGTAATTATAATTACCATTTCCGTTTAATAAATCTCTTAACTTAATGTAATCGCTATTTCCCACTATTACCTGCACATTGCCGCAACTGCCATTTTGAGCTATCTTATTTCTGAGTGCCTGAAGCAATTCATCATTCGTATTTGCATTCAGGGTATTTTTACCACACGTATTATCCTGGCAGGTATTATCATTACAAGTATTATTGCTATAAGTATTATCATTACAGATAATCTCATAAGTATTATTGCTGTAATTTTTTTTACAGGTATCATTATTACTGTTATTATTGACATTTGATGGCTCATGACTGATATCTATCTTTTCACAGCCTGTCTGATTACTATTGATATCTGTATTTTCCTTTTGTTCTTCATTGGCGCATAAATTCGTATCTACTCCTGCATTCGCTTGGTCTCTTTTCACATTATCTGTGACGGAACCTTCACAATTATCATTCGTCTGCATAAAAACATTACTATTATTACAAGACTTCGTCTCTTGCTCTGATGGCCTCTCAGCTTTTGTTTCTGTTCCGTTATCCTGTCTTAATTCTATCTGCACCTCTGCCGGTGTACTATTCTGTGTATCTGTCTCCTCCTTTATTTTGTTGTTATCCTGTGCCGGTGTCTTCTGCTCCGGTGCCTCCTTCTCCTGCGTAGCATCCGGCAGTGGATTTTCTCCTGCCTGCATGTCCTGTCTTAGGGTATCTTCACCCTCGACATTTTTCTTTCCCTGTTGTTCCGTATTACATTTCTCACTTTTTGTTATATGTTCCGATTGCAGTAACTCTTTTACACCCAAAAATCTCTCCACACTACCGCTGCAGCCAAGACATACTGTAGTCACAACGCTTACTGCTATCACTACTGCTGCCATGGCAGACATTGACATAAAACGCTTGTTGCTTTTTAGTTTTTTCATAATATCTCTCATACCGTATTCTCCCTTTCCTGTTTGATTTGCCAAAAGCTATATGTACATTTGTAGTTTATCACAGAAAAGCGGATAAAAATATCGGTAAATTATGTAAACTATCCTTCAGCGAAAAATATACTCGTATGTGGCAATTCCTATTTTATCTCCTATCTCTATTTTTACTTTTTCATAGGGTTCTGTCCTTATTCCATTGAGAAATGTCCCATTTTTTGAATTCATATCTTCAATGTAATAATTATTTTCACTGTCTTTGCTGATTCTCATATGTATTCTGCTTACAGATTTATCCTCTAACACATAATCTACTCTGGCGCTTAATTTTCCAATAATGAACGGATAGTGAACAATCTCTATGTTACTTTTTTCCGTAAGGCTCAGAAGCCTCCTTCTTGTACTGCTGATAATATCTTTAATGTACAAGGTATCTCCACATACCTGTAAATCCGGACTATCATCATTATAAATATCTTCTATACCTGCTGCCGATGTTTTATATTCTTCCTTTATACCGTTACCGGGCGGATAGCAAATATTGTCATAATCTGCTTTGTCCGGAACACGATACACTTTACTGCCAAATATTCCCTTTACCTTCTTTATGATTGTATTATTTTTACTGCCCCTATTATCACTGCTGCTGTTATCATTTTTTATATCACTTCTTCCTCTTCTGTTCATAACTGTCTGTCCATGCATACCTGCTGCCACGTGATACAAATGATTGGTCTCGGAAACGTTTTCCAATTCTTTGCCGTCATACTCTCTCATATTATAATGATATTCCTCCATATCAGCATTCCGATATACTTTATGCAAATCCTGTGCACACTCCTTTTCAGACTTCTTCACAGACTCCTTCGCAAACTCCTTTACAGACTCCTGTTTTTCTTCCCTGTTGTCCATTTCTTTATGATTCCCTGTTTCTATAAAATTCTCTATGTCCTTTACCAGAAAATTATTATTACAGATATCAAACACACCATAGATTAATTCTACTGCTTTTCTGTCCTCATGATTTGTGATTGTCATTAATTCCTGCACAAAGTTTCTGAATTCTGTGTAAACCTCCCGCCCGCTGTCAGGATAATAACAAAAAACCACCTCTCCGCTCTGATAATCCAGAAAAACTAACTCCTTTTCCAATAAAATATCATCTGGTTTTAAAAGATAACGATGTAAAGTACGGCATACCGTCACAAAAGAGGAAATTACTAAAAACACTTCATCATAATTCATTTTCTTCTTTTCATAAAGTTCACTGATGCTTTGTTTTGATGATATCGTATATGTCAGCTCAGCCTTTCCGTCAACGCAGCTCACACACACCTTAAGCAATCCTTTTATCTCATTTTTCAGCATCATATTGAGTTTATAATCGTTTAACAACAGCTCCGGATGGTTAATTATGATATAATTATTCTCGACATCATGTCCATATCTGACCTCCATACCTGATTCCTCCTTCATCTTATTACTGCTGTACTCTGGCCGTATCAATTATTATTTTTTGTTTTGTGATAGACTGCCTGTTATTCTCAACATACATTTTTTCTTTTATTGTATCTTTTTTATAAATATTAAAAAATCCCAATTGAATTGCTATCTCTACCTCTATACTTCTGCTACTATCCTTATCTGAAGCTTTGACTGTTTTTAAATCAGCGACCAGTAAGCTGTTTCTTATCTCTCCTTCCATTTTCGCTGCCAGCTTTTCTGCTGAGATATCGCTGTCACATCCTGTCACGGAATACTTCTGCACGATTGCCCGTACTCCTACAACATCACTCACATATAATGCCATCAATAATATTGTTATAATGACAAAAACAACTATTGGGAAAATAAACGCTGCTTCCACTGTCACACTTGCTTTTAATCTCCTGTTCATATCCTCTCCCTCTCATTTTTCTTCATATTTGTACTCTGAATATCGCAAGCCCTGGTTGTGATACAAACGAATTGTTTACACCGAACAAGTAGCTTGTAAGTTTACTTTCACACTTCTATCACATTGATAATTACAAATGACAACAACACAAATGGAATGAATGGCACTTGGGTTTTCATACTCTTTTTCTTTAACCAAAGTATTGGCATCATGCAAAAAGATGTACAAAAGAGAGCCACCATAAAAATTTCTATGCTTTTCACTATTCCCAGCCATATTCCAATTGTAATGAATACCATTGCATCTCCCTTTCCTATTTCTCCTCTTGAAATTGTGCTGATAATATATAAGACCAGTCCCGGTAACGTTCCAATAAGAATATATACCGGCTTTTCTCCCTGCAGCATACCAACGACAATCCCTGCCATACTATACAATATGCATGGAATAACAGATACCAGTCTTATCTTCATATCTGTAACACTGCATATTATCAGCATACTAAAAACACTGATTATACCAAGCATCACTAATCTCCTCCACATTTACTGCACGGTCTTTTATCTCCGACCTTCGACAACTCTACAGTACTTACCTCTCTTTTAATTTTACTGCACCGGTTATCATAATGATAACGTGTACCATCAGAGGTAATATAGACCATAGCACTGTTGTTTAGTCCCCCTTTCACGCATGCTTTACATGGTTTATATCTGCTTTTATTAACATTTCGATATTCTGATATTCTGTCAAATCTGACCGCCGTAGCTATAATTTTTATATATGGACAAGTATTTTTATAATGATATACTTTGCCCGTTTTTGTTACATACACTATCCTCTCTTTCGATAGCGCATTATCACTTTCCTTTATACTTTCACCAATCCAGGCTCTAAAATAACATCTGTTCGCAAGCACGATACTCTGTTGCCGGGATATTCCCATATGTACTGCGTAACTCACCTTAATATCACTGACTCCGTCTTTTCCCCCGACAGAAGATTCCAGTATCGATATTCCTCCTGCACCGCCATAAACGCCTGCCTTTGTAGCATATTCTCTAACCTCATTCGATAAAATCTTTTTTAAAACATAAGCGGTACTGATTCCTGACACCAGTACCTCCCTGTCTATCCCACTACTACTCTGAAGGTATGAACTGCTATATCCATTGCTGCCTGAGTTTTCATCCGTATTCACCTTTTTGTTATTCATATGTTCAAGTGCATAAGTATATCTTCCCACTGACTGTGCTGCATAATTAACATGCTTCTGTATAATATTATGATAATTAATGATTACATAAAAATCGAATATACTAATTACCGCAATAATAAATACCGGAAGTACCAATGCTGTCTCAACCGTCAGACTTGCCTGATATTTTTTTTGATATTTTTTTTGATATACTTTTTTATTTTGTTTACATTTTTTTGACAATCCTTCTCCCTCACTATTTGTATCATGCTAATAAATTGGAACACCATTCATGAAGATTAAGAAAAATGCACCACTATATACTAAATTGACAGCGTATATAAAAGTATATATGAAGAAGAAAATTATGCTACCGTGCATGTCAGACTTGAAACAGTTGGGAGTTGTTTAATTATTAAACTTAATTTTATTTTCTGTTTTTTCAAACACATGCTGCATTATGTACAGGGCATTGCGGAGTCATCTGGCATATAATGGTGCATTTCTCTTAATCTTCATGAAAAATAATTTATTACCGTCTATACTATCGTTCACCGTTTTATCAGTACCCGTATGACTGAGTCGTTTGTATCACGAAGCCTTTACTTCCATCATAAATTTCTCTTTTTAAAAAACCAATCTCTGTAAATAATCTTTTTATCTGATAATTTGTTTCAACCTCAATATCAATCATACATTCCGATAATCTGAATTGCGGATTGTATTCTCTGCACATATTCATTTGAATAATATCCGAAATCCTGAAAATCTGTTCTCCCCTGTCCTGCGAAAATAATAAATATCGCAAATAATCTTCATATGTAAGACCTTTTCTTTTTTGCTTATTCTCCTCAGACACGCTTTCTGAGGACAGTTTTTTTATTCCGCCAAGGGATAAATTCCATTCCTCACTGTTCTTCATAACAGCTACCCTGTATCCTGCAAGCAGATCTTTTACATCTACAACGGATTCCGCATATGCCCATGCGCCAAGTATCAAAAGCTGCGTAATTCTTATTAACACCGGCATTCCGGTATATCCTGTAATAGTCACTGCAAGCGTATATGCCTCCTCTCTTTTCTGATTGTCCTTCATTAAATAGGCAAAGTTGAAACCCTCCCTTATCAATATGATTTTATTGATGACGTTAACCAGATTATCTCTGTCTGCAGTTTTTCCCGAAATAATATATTCCAGCTCATAATCAATACTTCCCTGCACATGATCTGTATAACTGTTGAATTTGTCTAATATATATTGTCCCAATAATGCACGTCTGACAGCCGTCTCAGATTTTTTAATATTTTTCCAGTTTTTCTCACTATAATTCTTAACCTGACCGGATGGCAAATCACCTGTATTCGTAATCTTTTTATCTGAAATATTATCAGCAACAATATAATTGATTACCCCTTCTTTTTTAATTTTTTTGACAAATTCAACAATCTCATTCTTTGTTTTCCCTAATTTTTTCACTTCATAATTGACACCTAATCCTTCTGTTTGATAACCGGATATATCTCTTTGCGCGTTACATACACAGGTATACATTCTCTCAATAAATTCTCCCTCTTTATCATAAATATATAGCTTATTACCACTGTAATCCAAATCCCACATTTCCTGCAAGATATCCGACATATCTCCTGCCACTTTATCAACAATTTTCTTCTGGCTGACAGCATTCTTCTGATTATCCAATACATGATAGCTGTCCGCATCCACATTTAACAACTGCAAATTAATGTCATCTATCTCTCCGGCAAGTATATTAAATATATCCTCTGTAAATTCCTGACGTTTACTGTCTAAATTCTCCTTTGCTCCTGCTACCTCATCCTGTGCAAGGTCCATATACTGACAATACTCCTCTGTGTCTGACAACATCTCCTCATAAGCCGCCCGGCTCTTTGTCTGCCATTCATAATATTTTCTAAATTCCACCTTATACAGAGTAAATATATTGTCACGCACTGCTTTATTATAGTCATCCTCATCAACCGGTATTGCCCGTATTTCTTCAAGTCTCTGTTTCATGGCGGTCAACACTTCTTCAGGATTGTATTCTATCGAACGAATCGTATTGATATTCTCATAGATTCCTTCTACAGAGGCCTCCATATTACTTAATGCATTATTGCAGTCTTCCAGTTGTTCATTAAACTCACTAATACTCTCACTCTGTGAAAGTTCAACTGTATCTCCCAATAGCTTTTCTGCCAAATCCCCTGCCACTGCATACCTCATATAGTCATAAATCTGTTCTTCCAATAATTCCCCCTGCTCATCTGTAGCCATTCTTTTATCTTCTATCCTTGTGCTTATACACTTGATAGCAAGAAAATCTGATGGGCGCAGTTTAAAATCATCTCTATAGTTGCTATTTTTATCCAGATAGGTATTATAGTCCTGCAAAAATTCCTCTTCACTTTTCCACAAAACCATAATGCCATATCTTTCAAAAACCTCCCTTGCATAAGACGAAAAACAGGAATCTAATGCCATATGAGTAATCTCATACCCTCTTGATTCGGCGCTTAGTATTCTTGCATTCTCAATTGACATAAGCACCAAAGATATCACCATCAGAAGTATCATTGACAGAAATACAGTAATTACTCCTCTTTCTTTTCGCTTACCCTTCAACCTGCTG
>CACXFV010000085.1 GCA_902767015.1 uncultured Lachnospiraceae bacterium
GATACTAATAGGTCGAAGGCTTAACCAGAGAACGGTCTGGGGAATGGATTGAAGGAAGAAGTTAGGAGACGGACGTGGAAGAAAGAGGAGTGTCTGTCAGATGGACAATGTGTAGTTTTGAAGGTACAGAAAGTATAATGTGTGGTAGCAATTTATTTAATGAAAGTTGATTTAGAAACAGTATTTTAGAATTGATGTGCAGAGATGGCGTGTATTGACGTATAAATATAAGAAAGTGAGCAGCAGTTTTACTGTTCTTTTTTTTTATATAATTTAAGTTTTTTTGTTTGCAAAAACAAGATAGAATGATATACTTTTATTAACATATAAAATTTTGAAGCAACTTAATTGTAATTAAGGGAAAGGACAATGGATTTGAATTATGTACAAAAACTATATTTTTGATCTGTATGGAACGTTGGTGGATATCAATACGAATGAGTGGAAGATGGATTTATGGAAGAAGATGGCAGAATTTTATGCGTTTTACGGTGCTGTCTATAAGCCGGCAGAATTAAAGAAAGAATATGAGAGATTGTGCGCAGAGGAGGAAAAAAAGTTATCGAAGTATGATTATCCGGAGATTAAGGTGGAAAAGGTGTTCAAAAAGCTTTTCACAAATAAGGGTGTCAGCATGGACAAAAAGACCTGTGTGATCACGGGACAGTTTTTCAGGGTTATTTCTACGAAATATGTGAAGCTGTATGACGGGGTGATCGAGCTGCTGGAATTATTGAAGGAAAAAGGCAAAAAAGTATATTTGTTGTCAAATGCACAATATATTTTTACGAAGTATGAGATGGATGCGTTGGGAATTACGGGGTATTTTGATGGCATTGAGATTTCCTCGGAAGAATCCTGCAGAAAACCGTCTGCAGCGTTTTTTGACTGCCTTTTCCGGAAATACGATCTAAAAAAAGAGGAATCTGTGATGATTGGCAATGATTGGATTTCGGATATCGGGGGAGCGCAGAATTACGGATTGGATACTGTGTATATCCATTCTAATATATCGCCACAGGACACTGTGATAGAAAAGATTCATGCTGATTTAATCATACCGGATGGTGATGTCAACAGAATAAAAGAAATAGTAAAAATGTAAAATTGTGGAATAATGGTTTTACGGATTATGTGATAAATGACATAGAATTATGAATTATTTGATAAAAATCATATAGTAAAAATGTATAAAATCTGCTTCAAATTTTAATGATTATGTGTTACAATGTATATTAACCATTAAAATAAATAAAGGAGGATATTATGGGAAAAAGATTAAAAGCATTATTAATGGCTTTAGTGATGATGGTTACAACTGTCATTTCTTTAAGTGGCAATTATGTTCAAGCTAAAGCAGACGCATCTGATGAGCTATCTTTAGTATTCCATTTCACAAAAGACGATAATAGTTATGATAATTATTATATGTGGATATGGACTATTGGTGATGGTGTAGATGTGCCAATGATAGCTTCTTCCAGTGAAGCTACCGTAACACTGAACACAAGTTCAGTAGTAACTGTTAATTCAAGCACTACAGTAGTTAACTACATTGTAAAGAATGGTCCGGGTTGGGATAATGTAGATAAGGATTATGACGGAGACAGATCAATTGATATGTCAAAGTACATTGCCGGTCAGGTAGATGTTTATCTTAAGTCTGGAGAGGCAACACCAACGATAGATGACAGTAAGGCAGTGAAAGGCTTTAAGGTTTCATCTGTTTCTACAGCAGACTTAATCAACATTACGGTTAAGTCAGGCGTTGAGATTGAGGGCGAGTTAACCGGTTTCTTCAAGGTAAAAGATACCGTTAATGACAAGTATCTTGATATCAAATCTATCGTAGAAGAAAAGACCTGTGAGTATACAATTGCATTAGCAGAAAAGTTGGATCCTATGGGTTCATACCAGATTGAATATAGTGATGGCTTATCATTTATGGTAGGTATGCCTGATTTCTATGTTACAGAAGATTTTGAGTCAAAGTATACATATACAGGTGATGACTTAGGAGCTACGTGGTCTGCTGACAAGACATCTTTCAGAGTTTGGGCACCGCTTGCTGAAAATGTAAAGGTTAACCTTTATACAAGTGGTACAGCAGGAACAGATGACCTGATTGAACAGGTTCCTATGACAAGGGATGTTGATGGTACATGGGTAGCTGAAAAGGCCGGCGATTTAAACGGTGTTTATTACACCTATGCAGCAACTGTTAACGGAAAAGATGTTGAGACAATTGATCCATATGCAAGAACAGCAGGTGTTAATGGTAACAGAGGTATGATTATCGATTTAGCATCAACCAATCCGGAAGGATGGGATAATGATAAGAATCCTTGTACAACGACACATTATGAAGATGATATTATCTATGAGCTTCATATCAGAGATTTCTCTTATGATGCAGGTTCAGGTATGAAGAATACAGGTAAGTATCTTGCCTTTACAGAGAAAGGTACAACAAATAGCTTTGGACAGTCAACAGGTATTGATTATCTGAAAGATTTAGGTATCACACATGTTCATTTATTACCAACGTTTGATTATGCATCAGTTGACGAGACAGATTTAGCAAATGATCATTTTAATTGGGGATATGATCCACAGAACTATAATCTTCCGGAAGGTTCATATTCAACAGATCCATATAATGGAGCAGTAAGAGTTAATGAGTTTAAGCAGATGGTGAAGTCATTACATGATGCGAATATCAGTGTTGTAATGGACGTAGTGTACGGACATGTTGCAAGTGCTGACAATTTCTCAGTAAATAAGCTTACACCTTCTTACTATTCAAGAACTAATTCAAACGGTTCAGGCTGTGGTAATGATACAGCAACAGAAAGACTGATGAACAGAAAGTTCATTGTTGACTCTATGGTTTACTGGGCAAAAGAGTATCATATTGATGGTTTCAGAATTGATCAGGTAGGTTTGTTTGATACAGACACAGTTGTTGCTTTGACGGAGGCATTACATGAGATTGATCCGACTATTCTTCTTTATGGTGAAGGCTGGTCGATGCCAACAAACCCATCTAAAGATGTTAGTTTAGCTACGCAGGGTAACGCAGATTTAACACCGGGCTTTGGATACTTTAATGATGGTATCAGAGATGCTATCAAGGGTGGTGTATTTGATCTCTTACCTGGATATGTTACACGTAATCTTGAAAAGCTTGGTGTATTGTTAGACAACCTTAATGCAAGTGTTCCTTGGTCTGTAACACCTTCTCAGGTTATTAACTATTCAAACTGTCATGATAATCATACAATATTTGACAGAATTGCTATTACAAATCCTGACGATACACTGGAGGAAAGAATTAAAGCCAACAGATTGGCAGCATCTATCGTAATGACATCACAGGGTGTTCCTTTCCTTCATGCAGGTGAAGAAATCTTAAGATCAAAACCGCGTGCTACAGCTGGTTCTGACGGTCTTATGTTTGAGGGTAACAGTTATTCATCTCCAAGTTCGATGAACTCTATTAAGTGGGATACACTTAATGATGCAGAATATGCAAAGACACGTGATTATTACAAAGGCTTAATTGCATTGAGAAAAGCACATCCTGCTATGAGAATGACGAGTTATGATGATATTTTGGATAATTTCAAGTATATCTTGAAAGGCAATGGGGATGAAGATGGTGTTGTCGCATATCGTTTATCAGGCGCAGCATATAAGGATGATGACATTATTGTAATACTTAATCCAAGCAAGAATACAAAGAATGTTGCATTACCGGAAGGAAACTGGTCAATCTACGTAGAGGCTGATAAGGCTGGTACAGATGTACTTGGAACAGCTTCAGGTTCTGTTGATATTGCACCGATTTCTGCTTTAGTTCTTACTAATGCAAGTGCACCGGCAGACACCATTACACCTGCTAACGATAATAATGGCGGAAATACAGCAAATAATGGTGGAGAAACAGTAGCACCGAATCAGTCAGTAAAGACTGGTGACAGTAATATTGCATTTGCAGTTATTGCATTAATGTTAGTTGCAGGTATAAGCGTGGTAGTAGTTAGAAGAAAGAGATTTAACTAATCAAAGAATTGAATTAAGGGATGGTTTCAATGAAGAGCATAGTAAAAAAAATCAGTAGCATATTAATGGCAATTATGCTTATCAGTAGTGTATATGTCTTAAGTAGTCCTGTAGATGCGTTAGCTGATACAGTAAGTTATACAGTGACATTTCATTACACAAGATCAGATCAGAATTATGCAGGATATAGAATAAAAGCCTATACAGTATCAAATTCCACAGGAAGCGATACAGTGACGTTTGAAGTAAATGGCAGTGAGGGCGTATTTTCATACAGATTTAACAGAGATGTTGATAATGATGATGATATTATGTTTATTGTACAGACTGCAGACAGATCTGAGACAGAGATTCAGGATAGTGTTTCATTAGATAATAATGCCGAGGCAATGGATATATTTATCAATGGAGATACCAAGGAAGTAACGTTTAGTTCGGCTTCGGCATCAACAGATACACTGGCAAGTGTCGATACGCCTAGTTCGGATGGACCTGTAGATAGTTCGACGATATATCAGGAAGATGACAAGACAAAGGATTATTCCGTAGGGATTCTTCAGGCTATTATCTTTGATGTTGTGTTATTTGCAATTATAGGCGGTGCCTCATATGTACTCTTAAGCAAAGAAAAAAAAGCTAAGGTATAATACACCATAGACATTTGGTGTTTATAATAGTTAGTACTTAAGAAAAGAAATTGGTCTGCATGATTAATCATAATAAAAAAGATTAGTCATGCAGACTTTTGTTTTACTAAAATAAATACATAATTAGTGGTTGACCAAAATGTAATAATAGCTTAATATTATAATATGTGAACAAAAGGAAAAAAGGGGCATGGAGGTTTTTATGAATAGCAGCAACGAGAGTCGGAAACTTGGAAAGTGTAATTTGGAGTGGATAAAGGAATATTCATCCAAAGAATTTGAGAGAGAGTTTACTTATGAGGGCAATTTAGGAGCCATATATGGTGGGGAGAGTACAGAATTTAAGTTGTGGTCACCATATGCAGATGGTGTGAAGGTCAATTTGTACAGGAATGGTGATGTGAATAATAAGGATGAGAAGGATTTGATAGATACGATACCTTTGGTAAAAGGCGATAAGGGAGTATGGAGTGTAAAAGTAGATAAGGATATTGACGGAGTCTATTATACATATTCCATAACATTTGACAAAAAGTATGAAGGCGCATACGATTGTGAGATTTGTGACCCGTATGCAAGGGCATGTGGAGTGAATGGTATCAGGGGAATGGTGGTGAATCTTGAGAATACAAATCCTGATGGCTTTAGAGAGGATAAGAATCCTAATGAGGAATTACCGGTATGTGAATCGATTATATATGAATTACATGTAAGGGATTTATCTTCTGATGATTCATCCGGTATTATCCATAAGGGAAAGTTTTTGGGATTAACGGAACAAGGTACAACTGTCAATAATGAAGGTGCAATATCTACAGGTATTTCACATATTAAAGAATTGGGAGTGACACATATCCATCTATTGCCATTTTATGATTATGCTACCATTGATGAGACGGCGCCGTTTTCACATGATCAGTATAATTGGGGATATGATCCTCTTAATTATAATATTCCGGAAGGTTCCTATGCAACAGATGCATTCGATGGAAGAACTAGAATCATTGAACTTAAGAAGACAATTAAGTCGTTACATGATAATGGAATCAGTGTGATTATGGATGTGGTATATAATCATACCTACAATGATGATTTTTGCTTTAATAAATCTGTACCGGGATACTTTCAGAGAATGGATAAGAATGGCATTAAATCAGATGGTTCTGCTTGTGGCAATGATACTGCATCAGAGCGTTCTATGGTAAGTAAATATATTGTGGATTCTGTATTATATTGGGCGAGAGAATATCATATAGATGGATTTCGCTTTGATTTGGTAGGATTGATTGATGTTGATACCATCAATAAGATAAGAAAAGGGCTTGATCAGATTCGACCTAATATAATGATGTATGGTGAAGGTTGGACTTTAGATACAAAGCTTACGAAGGAAGACGTTGTATTATCAACGCAGAACCATATTAATTACCTGGAGAGATTTGCCATGTTCAGTGATGACATCAGAGATGCCATCAAAGGTAGTGTTTTTATTGAAGAGGAGAAAGGATTTATCTCCGGCAATACAGAAGAGGTTGATATCTTAAAAGGTGCTGTTATGGGAATGCCATATTGGAGTGATTCTCCGGATAAAGTTATCAACTATACATCCTGTCATGATAATTATACCTTATTTGATAAGATATTTTTATGTAACGAGGATATTTCTTTTGAGGATGCGGTAAAGCAGAATCTTTTGGCAGCTTCCATTGTGATGTTATCTCAAGGGATTCCATTGCTCCATGCCGGTGAGGAGATGTTGCGAACCAAGGTAAACGCACAGGGAGAATATGTAAGTGATAGTGTAAGAGATGCTGACAGTGTCAATTCCATTAAATGGGACACCTTAAAGCTCCAAGAGTATTATCATGTATATGAGTATTATAAGGGATTGATTGAGTTTAGAAAGAATCACAGATTATTCTTATTGGATTGCAAGGAACAGGTTGACAAGTATATGCATTATCTTGATACCGCACAAGAGGGTGTGGTTGCCTATGAATTGAAGAATGAGCAAGAAGATATCATTGTGGTATTTAATGCCATGAAGAAGGCATATGAATTGGATTTACTGGAACATCAGGAATATCATATATACATTAATGATGAAAAAGCAGGAAACAGGATTTTACAGAAAGTAAAAAAAGAAGTGGCAGTTGAGCCGGTATCCTGTATGGTGTTAATAAAAGCATAGTTTAGCATATCAAACGTCAGAACTGTCAGAGTGATTTCTGACAGTTCTGACGTTTTTATGCTAGTTTGATGTTATCAATAAGGAGAAGTAGTCTCGGGTTCGTCGTAATTTTCCTCATCAATGGATGGTGCTGTCGGTTCCGGTGGCTCCGTAGTTTTAGGTTCGGTTACGATAGGTTCGTCTGTAATCTGCTGTTGTGTAGTAGGTCGCTCTGTAGTAACCGGTTCCGTAATTTGTTGTGTAGTAGGTGGTTGCGTGGTAGTTGCCTTCTGCGTTGTAGCGGCAGTGGTTTGTTTGGCAGTCGTATTTTTTTGTGTAGTAGACCTAGCTGTAGAAGCAGTCTGTCTGTCAGTTTGACGGTTAGTAGTGCTTGGCGCTGCGGTAGTAGTGTTCTGTTGTGTATACGGTGCAGTAGTGCCGGTATTGCCGCCACCGCTGCCACCCGGAGCAATAGTATTTACCTGAGATACCGTAGCTGCTGTGGTATTTGAACTGGCCGAGCGTCTTCTGGCAGAAGTTGTTACATCCTGACTTGCATTAGAAACCACCTTAACGGAAATGTTAATATTAGCGCTTTTTCCTAATAAATCAGTCACAGAATAGTTCACCTTGTAGGTTCCTTCTTTGTCTTTATCGACAGTACCGGATACTTTTATTGAGGAAGAGATATCATTTCCACAGGTATCGGTTGCAGTAGCATTTGCCAAAAGATTCACTTCTTTTCCCAATCTGACAGTCATATCAGCGGCCTCAATGGAAGGCTCACATTTATGCCATGGATTATTAGGATCAGGATCGGTAGGATCCCAGTTCTTATAAGGGCTGCTTGCCGGAATCGTGATAACAGATGGTTTACCAAGCGGTCCCGGATTATCTTTATCATCATATATCTCAACAGTCGTACCATAACTGCAGTTGTCATAAATCCATTTTGCATCTGCCACTGTCAGTCTTACGCATCCAAGAGAAGCGGCACTTCCCAATTTGTTAAATTCATCATATTCAAGCTTACTACTGGAAGGACCGGTACATGGAACAGAATGAAATAAGATGCCGTTATAAATTCTTGTTGCGTACTGTGAATAGGTGCCGTCTACCATGAGTCTCCAGTTATACTTTGAAGAGGTATGGAAAGTACCGGTTGGTGTATTGTTAATATTCTTTCCGGTAGAGCAGGCCATCGCTTTGTGCGGAACAGTAAAATTACCATTTTTATCTTTCCTGTATATAGTAACACAGTTTGCTGAACGATTTACTTTAATCATATATTCATATTCACTGTCTTTGAGCGTGGTTTCTGTTTCCTCCTCGGCTTCCTGCGGAAGTGTAAAATTCAAATCTGACAATTCAGACGTTTCTTCATTTACTTTTGTAGTCTCATCAGACGAAACTTCTTCCTCAGGCTTTGCAGCATCTTTGGTAGTAGTGGTGCTATAGAGATAGCGGTTATCAGAATGTTTTTTGTTGTTGTCCTTTCTCATAAAAGAAATGGTAATGATAACAGCTATAATGACTACAGCAGAAAGGATACTTGCCAGTATCAACTGTCGGTTTTCATCATAATAATTTTTGATATTTTCTAATATATTCATAATCGGCCTCATTTCTGAGCAATTTTCCATAACGCTATCTGTCCTCGCTCTGAAACAAATAGCTGTTTAACAGTTAATTTTGCTGTGTGAGTGCAGCTTCAATAAAACCAAGAAACAGAGGATGTGGTCTGTTAGGACGTGATTTTAATTCCGGGTGTGCCTGCGTGCCGATAAACCAAGGATGATTTTCAAGCTCAATCATTTCTACAATTCTGCCATCAGGAGAGAGTCCGGATAATTTCATGCCATGTTCGGTAAGGGTCTGTCGGTAATCATTATTGACTTCATAACGATGCCTGTGTCTCTCGTGAATAATATCTTCCTTATATAGAGCGTAAGCCTTTGAAGCCTTGTCAAGAACACAAGGGTATGAACCAAGTCTTAAGGTACCGCCGATATCTTCTACGCCATCCTGTTCCGGCATCAGGTGAATGACAGGATGAGAAGTCTGTGGATTGAGTTCTACACTGTGGGCATCAGAATAACCGATGACATTTCTTGCAAACTCTACGATGGATAATTGCATACCCAGACAAAGACCTAAAAACGGAATATTATTTTCACGTGCATACCGTATTGCTTCAATTTTTCCGTCAATACCTCTGTCACCAAAACCACCGGGAACAAGGATACCAGTGACATCAGACAAAATATCTGATACATTGGCCGGGGTTACGGTTTCAGAGTCAACCCATTTGATATTAACAGTGGCACTATTGGCAATGCCGGCATGTTTCAGCGATTCGACAACACTGATATATGCATCGTGCAGTGAAATGTACTTTCCTACTAAAGCAACATTAACAGTTTTTGTAGGATTTTTGCTTGCATTCACCATATCCTCCCATTCCTTCAGGTCAGGGGTGCGGTTCTCAAGATGGAGACACTCACAGGCAACTTCGGCAAGATGCTCTTTTTCCATGGCAAGAGGTGCTTCATAGAGTGATGCAACATCAAGATTCTGCAATACATTACTTGTGGGAACATTACAGAACATAGCAATCTTGTCCTTTAAGGACTGATCAAGCGGATGCTCTGAACGACACACGATAATATCCGGCTGTATTCCCATTCCCTGAAGCTCTTTTACACTGGCCTGGGTAGGCTTTGTTTTCATTTCACCGGAAGCTTTCAGATATGGAATAAGAGTAACATGAATAAGAATGGCATTGTGATGTCCTACATCATGCTGAAACTGGCGAATCGCTTCCAAAAACGGCTGACTTTCAATGTCACCCACAGTACCACCCACCTCTATGATGGCAATTTCTGTCTCAGTGGTAGAGTAGTTCCTGTGAAAACGGCTCTTTATCTCATTGGTAATATGAGGAACCACCTGTACAGTTCCGCCACCGAAATCTCCGCGGCGCTCTTTGTGAAGAACTGACCAGTAAATCTTACCGGTAGTAACGTTAGAATTTTTGGTAAGGCTTTCGTCAATAAACCTTTCATAGTGACCTAAATCGAGGTCGGTCTCTGCACCATCATCGGTCACAAAAACCTCGCCATGCTGGACCGGATTCATAGTACCCGGATCAATATTAATATATGGATCAAATTTCTGCATTGTAACTTTATATCCTCTTGATTTGAGTAGACGACCTAAAGAAGCGGCTGTAATTCCCTTACCAAGACCTGATACAACACCACCTGTTACAAAGACATATTTTACTGGCATTTTATTTCCTCCTAATGTGTATTTCATAATCCGACAAGGTCGGAGCGGACGCCGATTCATGAGCAGAAGCTGCTGATTAACAGCGGCTCTCTTATAAAGTGGTTGACACTCACGGAATGGCACCTGTGAATGAATGCCGGTACATCGAATCATAAGCAATTGTGGCAATCATGCCGAAAAAGACTTCTGAATTACAACAGAGAAATCCGATGCACAAGTATTTAAAAAATAAAAATATAGATTTAATTATACATCTTTACCTATTTAAATGCAAGAAGAAAGTTACTATTCACAGGTAACCTACCGCTGTTACATAAAATTATTATTAAAAAATTTATAAGGCTATTGATTTATGGAAAAACTAATTTTATAATAGACAAGTATAACTCTAGTTATGTAGTAAAATAAATGAAAGGAAAGTCAGCTATTGGCTTTTGGTACAGGGTTTCATGAAAATGACTGAAAATCCAATCAATAATCATCATCAGCATTATGATGACAATGGGAATTATGACGGCGGCGGTTATCATAATGGCGGCAATCATAACAACAATCACAATAATAACGGCAATAACAATAATCAGATGAATAATAAGAGGAAGCAGACGATTATTATTTTGGTTATTGCTATTATCGTCACACTGATTGCATCTACCATTATGTCAGAAATTTTGGAAAATGCTACGACAAAAGAGATAACCTACAATGAATTTATTGAAAAGGTAGAAAATGATCAGATTGAGAAAATCGTGTTTTCCGGAGGGAAGATAATCATAACACCTAAGAACAAGGAAAAGAGTGACAGCTATTTCGGAACGACCTATACAGAGTGGACAACGCAGTTATATGATGAAGAATTGATTCCGTTGTTAAAGAGTAAAGATATTGAATTTAAAGGAAAGGCTTCTGATGAGCAGTCCAGTATTAAGACATTTTTGCTTGAGTGGGTACTTCCCTTTGGAATGATTTATCTGATTATGACTTTGCTGTTCAGGAGGGTAAGCAAGGGCTCGGGTATGATGGGTGTTGGCAGATCCAATGCCAAAGTTTATGTGGAAAAACAGACAGGAATCACTTTCCAGGATGTGGCAGGACAGGATGAAGCGAAGGAATCGCTGACAGAGATTGTTGATTTCCTTCATTATCCGGGAAAGTATTCCAGCATCGGTGCCAAGCTTCCCAAGGGAGCTTTGTTAGTGGGACCGCCGGGTACAGGAAAGACCTTACTTGCAAAGGCAGTGGCAGGAGAAGGAAAAGTACCATTCTTTTCTATCTCGGGCTCTGATTTTGTGGAGATGTTTGTAGGTGTAGGTGCCTCAAGAGTAAGAGATTTGTTTAAGCAGGCAAACCAGACGGCGCCTTGTATTATTTTTATTGATGAGATAGATGCGATAGGTAAGAGCAGAGATGCTAAATACGGCGGCGGAAATGACGAGAGGGAGCAGACATTGAATCAGCTTCTTTCAGAAATGGATGGTTTTGATACCTCTAAAGGAATCTTTATTCTTGCTGCCACCAACAGACCGGAGGTACTCGATAAAGCATTGTTAAGACCGGGACGATTTGACAGACGAATTATCGTAGATAAACCGGATTTAAAGGGACGAGTGGATATTCTGAAGGTGCACACGAAGAATGTGCTGATGGATGAGACTGTTGATCTGAAGGGAGTCGCGTTTGCCACTTCCGGCGCTGTGGGAGCTGACCTTGCCAATATGGTCAATGAAGCTGCCATCAATGCGGTAAAACATGGAAGAAGGGCGATATCCCAGAAAGATCTGTTAGAGGCAGTTGAGTTAGTGATTGCGGGTAAAGAGAAGAAGGATAAGATATTGTCCGACAAGGAGAAGAGAATTGTATCTTACCATGAAGTGGGGCATGCCTTGATTTCCGCCTTTGAAAAGCACTCAGAGCCGGTTCAGAAAATCACCATTATTCCTAGAACAGGCGGTGCGTTGGGCTATGTCATGCATTATCCGGAGGAGGAGAAAAATCTTAAGACAAAAGACGAATTGATGGCTCAGATTGTCATGTCTCTGGGAGGACGTGCCGCAGAGGAGATTATGTTTGAATCTGTTACGGTAGGAGCTGCGAATGATATGGAGCAGGCCACCAATTTGGCTTGGAATATGGTGACAAGATTTGGTATGTCAGATAAGTTTGGATTAATGGCACTTGCCACAACACAGAGCCAGTATCTGGATGGAGGTGCGAAACTTACCTGTTCAGATGCGACGGCAGCAGAAGTGGATGAAGAGATTAAGACAATGCTTAAAGAGTGCTATGAAAAGGCAAAGCGTATTTTGACCGAGAATAAAGAAGTAATGTGTAAGCTTGCCGAGTATTTGTATGAGAAGGAGACACTCACCGGAGAAGAATTTGCCAAAATCTTTGAAGAGGTTACAGGTGAAAAACTGGGCAAATACTATGATGGAGATACAGAAGACAAGAATATTCAGTAATCATATCGCCGGTATTTTGAAGCGGCATAGCTGTCATGTATCGTAAAAGCAGAAAGGGTTACTATGTTTAATATAGAGGAAGAATTAAAAAAACTCCCGGGTTCGCCCGGGGTTTATCTTATGCATGATGAAAGTGATGAAATTATCTATGTAGGAAAGGCAATCAGCCTTAAAAACCGTGTGAGACAATATTTTCAGTCCAGCCGTAAGCGCACAGGGAAGATTGAACAGATGGTTTCGAGAATCAGCAGATTTGAGTATATTGTCACTGACTCCGAGTTAGAGGCTCTTATTCTGGAATGTAATCTTATCAAAGAACACAGACCGAAATATAATACCATGTTAAAGGATGATAAAAGTTATCCTTTTATCAAGGTGACAGTCAATGAAGATTTTCCGAGAGTGATGTTTGCAAGAACGATGAAAAAGGATAAGGCAAAGTATTTTGGACCTTATACCAGCGCGGGGGCGGTAAAGGATACGATAGAGCTGCTTGCGAAGATTTATAAAATCAGAACCTGTAACCGCTCGCTGCCAAGAGATATCTGTAAGGGCAGGCCGTGCCTTAATTATCAGATCAGAAAATGCAATGCGCCCTGCATGGGATATATTTCCTCTGAAGAATATAAAAAGCAGATTTTAAGTGTGCTGGATTTTCTGGGAGGCGATTTTGGAGGCGTTGTAAAGATGCTTGAGGAGAAAATGTATCAAGCCTCGGAGGAGATGCTTTTTGAGGAGGCAGCACAGTACAGGGATTTGATTAGCAGTGTTAAAGCCATATCTGTTAAGCAGAAGATTACGAAAGATGAGGCAATGGACAGAGATATTATTGCCTATGCGATGGAAGGAAATGATGCGGTTGTTCAGGTATTTTTTGTGAGAAGCGGAAAAGTCCTTGGCAGAGAGCATTTCCACATCAATCTGGCACCACATGATACGGGAAGAGATGTGATGACAAATTTTATTAAGCAGTATTATGGAGGTTCTCCTTTCATCCCGAAGGAGCTGCTGATTCAGGAGGAGATAGAGGATCATGAGATTATCGAAAAGTGGCTTTCTGTCAAACGGGGACAAAAGGTCATGGTCAGACAACCGAAAAAGGGAGAAAAAGAGAAGCTCGTTGAATTGGCAAAGAGAAACGCTGAAATTGTCCTCGAACAGGACAAAGATAAATTAAAAAGCGAGGAGAGACGCACGAAAGGAGCTATGCAGGAGATTGATAACCTGCTTGGTATCGGTTACACAAAGAGAATTGAAGCATTTGATATCTCCAATACAAATGGTTTCGAGTCAGTGGGCTCCATGATCGTATATGAAGATGGAAGACCAAAGAGAAGTGATTACAGAAAGTTCAAGATTAAATGGGTACAGGGACCGAATGATTATGCCAGTATGAGAGAGGTGCTCACAAGGCGTTTTACACATGGTCTTAGGGAGAAGAAAAAGATAGAAGAAGGTGGTATGTCAGATGAATATGGGAGTTTTACAAGGTTTCCTGACCTGATTATGATGGATGGCGGAAGAGGTCAGGTGAATATAGCATTGGAGGTGCTGAATGAGTTAGGACTTCGTATTCCGGTGTGCGGCATGGTCAAGGATGACCATCACAGGACAAGAGGCCTCTATTATGATAATGTAGAGATACCGATTGACAGGCATGGAGAGGGATTTAAACTGATTACCAGAGTACAGGATGAAGCACACAGGTTTGCCATTACCTTTCATAAAGATTTGCGAAATAAAAAACAGGTTCATTCCGTACTGGATGATATTGAGGGCATCGGTGATGTGAGAAGAAAAGCATTGATGAGACAATTTAAGTCTTTAGAGGCTATTAAAGAGGCAGATATTGAAGCGTTAAAGATAGTACCGTCGATGAATGAGCGGGCAGCAAGGAAGGTATATGAATTTTTTCACCCGGAGAGCTAAGGTGTTTTTGACACCCCAGCCCTGTTATGCTATAATGTAACTTATCGGAAGGAAAATGAGCGGCTGCGAAGCAGACATTCATTTTCACCCGATAAGTTAGCAATAAAACGAAGTTTTAGAGCAATATCAGAATCATGTAGTGATTCTGATATATATCGGAAGGAAAATGAGCGGCTGCGAAGCAGACATTCATTTTCACTCGATAAGTTAGCAATGTTACAAATAAACAGGAGAAAGGAAAAGGAATGCAGTCAGTAAAATTATCTAATATTATAGCGAAGTTTGAACTAAAAAATCTTACACCGGATATTGATGTCAATGAGATTAATGTCACCTCTACGGATATCAACAGGCCGGCGCTGCAGTTGACAGGCTTTTTTGATCATTTTCCCACAGACAGAGTTCAGGTAATCGGTTATGTGGAACATACCTATTTATTAAGACTGGATGAGGGCAGAAGACGATACATATATGAAGAAATATTGGGGGCGAAGATACCATGCATGATTTTTTGCAGAGATCTTATGCCGGATAATGATTTGATAGAGATAGCGAATAGTAAAGGGGTACCTATTCTTGTGACGAATCAGACGACCTCTTCTTTTATGGCAGAGATTATCAGATGGCTCAATGTGGAATTGGCACCATGTATTTCTATTCATGGAGTACTGGTAGACGTGTACGGCGAAGGCGTCCTGATTATGGGCGAAAGCGGAATCGGTAAGAGCGAGGCGGCACTGGAGCTGATTAAGCGTGGTCATCGTCTGGTTACGGATGACGTGGTTGAAATCAGCAAGATTAGTGACGAGACACTTATGGGAACATCTCCTGATATTACCAGACATTTTATTGAGTTGAGAGGTATAGGAATTATTGATGTCAAGACCTTGTTTGGTGTAGAGAGTGTGAAGGAGACACAGGAGATTGATATGGTCATCAAGCTTGAGGACTGGAACAAGGATAAGGAATATGACAGACTTGGTCTTGAAGAACAGTATATCGAATTTTTGGGAAATAAAGTTGTGTGTCATTCAATACCGATCAGACCGGGACGTAACCTTGCCATTATTGTTGAGTCTGCTGCGGTTAACCACAGACAAAAAAAGATGGGTTACAATGCGGCAAAGGAGTTGTATCGCAGAGTCCAGGCAAATATTGGAAAACCGAGAGAATAAAACGAAAGATGGATTTTGCAGTCATAATTGTATACAGATATTCATACATTGTAAATATAATAAGAGTTCATATAAGAATACAATAGGTGAAGGGACAAAATAAAAAAACAAAATAAGAGAAAGGAAAGGGCAAGAGCTATGGATAAGGTTTGTTTTGGAATTGATGTTGGAGGAACTACAGTAAAAATCGGGCTTTTTACTACGGATGCCAAGCTGATTGACAGTATGGAGATACCGACAAGGAAGGAAGACGAGGGAAGTCACATTTTGCCGGATATATGTGAGGCGATTGAGGCAAAGCTTGTTGAGAAGAAAATTACACGGGATAATCTTGTAGGGGTAGGAATCGGAATCCCGGGACCGATTACCAAGGATGGAACAGTGTTAAATTGTGTGAATCTGGGCTGGGGAATGTTCAATGTAGAAGAAAAGCTTTCACAGATGCTCGGAGGAGTTACCGTAAAGGCGGGAAATGATGCGAATGTAGCTGCACTTGGCGAGACATGGCAGGGAGGCGGCAGAGGTTTTGAGGATCTGGTGCTCGTTACACTGGGAACAGGCGTTGGAGGCGGTGTCATTATTGGGGGAAAGATTGTGACAGGTTCCAACGGGGCAGCAGGGGAGATAGGTCATATTCCGGCAGTTTATGGCGGTGATGCTGAAAAATGCGGTTGCGGAAAGCTGGGTTGTCTTGAGACAGTAGGTTCCGCTACAGGAATTGTAAGAGAGGCAAAGAAGCTTCTGGCAAAATCCGAGACGCCTTCTAAGCTCAGAGCGACTGATGATTTTTCGTGCAAAGATATTTTTGATGCGGCGAAGGAAGGAGACGAACCGGCACTGCAGGTAGTGGATAAACTGGCATATTATCTGGGCAATGCCATAGCAGGAATCGCAGCAGTAACGAATCCACAGGTCATTGTCATCGGCGGAGGTGTCAGCAAAGCTGGAAAATTCCTTCTGGATAAGATAGAAGAAAACTTTACAGCCAATGCCTTTCATGCAACAAAGAATGCCAAATTTGCTCTTGCAACGTTGGGCAATGATGCGGGAATGTATGGCGCTGCGGCGATGATTATCGGTTAGGGCACCGGTTGGGGTATTTGAACGAAAGAAGCTTCAAAAATAAGGTATAGTGTGGAATATAAGGTAGCAAAAGACAGTGTCAAAAACTTCATTTGAAGTTTTTGACACTATGATTGTTAGAGAAACTATTGCACCACTATTGGTGTCGGAGTGTCACGAATAGCGCATGCCGGAAAGAATATCCGGTTCTATGGCTGAACGCTTCGGAATGGAGATTAGAATGGAAATATCGAAGGATAGGGTATATGAGAACCTGTGCGAAATAGCAGGCAGGGAAAATGTTTTTACAGATGAGGACATGAGCCGGCATGTGACCTTTAGGGCGGGCGGAAGGGCGAAGTATTTTCTCACGCCGCCGTCTAAGCAGGCAATGGCAGTGATGCTGTCTTATTTACGGGCACAGCATATCAACTATTATATCATAGGCAATGGCAGCAATCTGCTGGTAAGAGACGAAGGGTATGACGGTGTTATCGTGAAGATTGGCGGCGCTTTTTCCGATATTAAGATAGATTTGGAAAAAAATCAATTGTATTTTGGGGCGGGAACATATTTATCAAAGGCGGCAGGTGTGGCACTTGAGCATTCTCTTACGGGAATGGAGTTTGCTGCGGGGATTCCCGGAATGATAGGAGGCGCTGTTGCTATGAATGCAGGCGCTTACGGCGGAGAGTTGAAGGATATTATAGATCAGGTATGGGTGATGAACACAGATGGCAGAGAATTATGTCTTAGCAATGAAGAGATGCAGTTTGGCTATAGAACCAGCCTTTTGCAGAAGGAGAAATTCATCTGTCTGGGTGCATCGGTAATACTTCAGAGAGGCAGCAGTGATGAGATTGCGAAAAAGATGCAGGAGTTACTGGAAGCGAGAAAGGAAAAGCAACCATTGGAATATCCAAGTGCAGGAAGCACGTTTAAGCGCCCGGAGGGATATTTTGCGGGAAAACTGATTATGGAGGCAGGACTTCGGGGATTTAGTGTAGGGGAGGCTTGTGTCTCTGAAAAACACTGTGGTTTTGTGGTAAATAAGGGAAAAGCTACTGCCACAGATATCATTAATGTTATTGACAAAGTCACAGAAATGGTATATAAATCATTTGGAATCAAATTAGAGCCGGAGGTGAAAATAATTTAGTGAATAGATTTGTTATTATTACCGGTATGTCTGGGGCAGGTAAGAGCAGTGTCCTGAAGATGTTGGAGGATAATAATTTTTTTTGTGTAGATAATCTTCCTATTGAGCTGGTGCTGAAATTTGCAGAGCTTTCTTTTCGGGACAAAGGAGAGAACATGAAAAATGTTGCACTGGGGATTGATATCAGAAGTGGTCAGGCATTTCATGAGCTGAGTGATGTTCTGGAGAAGATGCGGAGAAAGAATTATACGTATGAGATACTTTTTCTCGACTGCTCCGATGATGTTCTGATTAAGCGATTTAAGGAAACCAGAAGATCACACCCGTTAGCTGCAGAGGACAGAGTAGATGATGGCATTGTCAAGGAAAGAAAGATGCTTGCGTTTATAAGGAGACAGGCAGATTATATTATTGATACAAGTAATCTTTTGATACGCGAGCTCAGAATGGAAATTGAGGAAATATATGTAAAAAATAAGAAATATAAAAATCTTTTTGTCACAATATTATCCTTTGGGTTTAAATATGGGATACCTGCCGATGCGGATCTGATATTTGATGTGCGTTTTATGCCCAATCCCTATTATGTGGACAAGCTGAAATATCAGACAGGAAATGATGAGGAGGTAAAGCAGTTTGTAATGGCTTCTGAGGTATCAGTAAAGTTTCTTGAAAAGCTGTATGATATGATTAAGTTTCTTATTCCGAACTATGTGAAGGAGGGAAAGAATCAGCTTGTGATTGGAATAGGGTGTACAGGAGGCAAGCACAGGTCAGTGACAGTGGCGAATGAGATATATGAAAAATTATCTGAAGATGAAAATCTTGGAATAAAGGTTGCGCATCGTGACATTTTGCGTTAAAATGCATAGGTGTGTCGATGTGACTTGATGTAACGGCAGATTCCGTAAAATAAAGGCCGCTTTGTAAAGGAATTTTTGCAAATAGTGGTTATTGCGGTTGAACTGTTGCAATTTTATAGGATGCATGAGTAGAAAGGCATGGTTGTTATGTCGTTTTCAAGCAGAGTCAAAGACGAATTGTCAAGGCAGTGTCCTGTCGCAAGACATTGTCAGATCGCAGAGATTGCTGCAATAATAAGCCTTTGTGGAAGAGTGCAGATATCTGAAAATGGCAGATATATGGTAAAAATTCACACTGAGAATATTGCGGTGGCAAGAAAGTACTTTACTTTATTAAAAAAAACATATAATATAGATGCGGAAATTTCAATACGGCGCAGTTCATCTGCCAACCTTTATACAGTGGCAGTGAAAAATCATGAAGCTGCCTTAAAGGTATTAAAGGCATCAAAATTGGTAGATAGCAGCGGCGAAATATATGAAAATCTGTCTGTATCGGACAATCTGATTATTCAGAAGGAGTGTTGCAAGAGGGCGTTTATACGAGGTGCGTTTCTCGCATCAGGCTCCATCAGCGCTCCTGAAAAGTTTTATCATTTTGAAATTGTATGTTCTACAGAGAGCAAAGCACTTCAATTGAAGAATATCATAGCCTGTTTTGATATTGATGCTAAGATTGTCGAGCGAAAGAGACATTTTGTAGTTTACGTGAAAGAAAGCTCGGGAATTGTCGATATATTAAATGTTATGGAAGCACATGTTTCATTGATGGATCTTGAGAATGTCCGGATTCTTAAAGAAATGAGAAATTCTGTGAATCGTAAAGTGAATTGCGAAACAGCCAATCTTAACAAGACTGTTTCGGCAGCGGTTAAGCAGATAGAGGATATCAGGTACATAGAGAGTACCAAAGGTTTGTCAGTGTTGTCAGAGGGATTAGAGGAGATTGCAAGATTAAGACTTGAGAATCCGGATTCTTCTTTGAAGGAGTTAGGGGAGATGTTGTCTGTTCCGGTTGGAAAATCGGGAGTGAACCACAGATTGCGAAAGATTAGCAATATTGCTGATGATTTAAGAAATAAGAAGTAAAAAGTGAGTTATGGTAAATCCTAATTTTATACAAAAATTTGAAAGGCATGGTGGAATTTGTTATGATAACAAAGAGTATGAAAATTGAGATACGTACAGGATTAGAGGCAAGACCGATTGCTGTATTTGTACAGAAGGCAAGTCAGTATGACAGCTCAATTTATGTTGAATATAATAATAAGAGAGTGAATGCAAAGAGCATTATGGGAATGATGACACTTGGATTACCTGTCGGAGAAGAAGTGAAGGTTTCGGCAGACGGAGAAGATGAAGAAGCAGCCATCAGTGAAATTGAAAGTTTTTTAAGCAACGCTGAATAAAAATAGTTAACCTCCACAAACTATCACTGACCGAAGTGTTTTTTAACGGTCAGACTAACAAGAGACGTCAGTCTTTTGGATGAAGAGTGGAGGTTTTTAAATGACAGAATTAAAATGTAGTGTGACAAGCTGTGCTTATCATGAGGAGCATCGCTGTTGCCTTAATAATATTAAAGTAGAAGGTACGACAGCAGATGTATCCGATTCTACCGCATGTGCCAGTTTTGTAGACAGAAAAAAGATGGGATATCGGAATGCATTTATTCAGGAACCCAGGCAGGCACTTGTGATTGAATGTATGGCAGAAAAGTGTGCCTATAACAGGGGACTGAATTGTACGGCAGACCATGTTCATGTTGCCGGAAATCAGGCAAAAGAATTTGATGAGACGAAATGTGATACATTTGTATTGTAGCGGAAAGTATTCTGTGTATGACGAGGCTGCGCTGTTGCCTTGGAGTGACATTTGTTAAAAAAGTACTTGACAGTCTTGATTTTATATGCTATCATTTTATGCGTTATGAATAAGAAGCAAGCAGAGTATCCACTCTCACCTATGCACCCGGTGTGTGACATATGGTTAATAATTGTTAGTGATAGCTTTATAGCGTTATGAGTAAAAGTGGATAGTCTGACTATTCACTTTTTTTTGGAGGTGCACTACTATTAGCGAGTTGAATATTAACGAACAGATAAGAGACAAAGAGGTCCGTTTGATAGGAGAAGATGGTGAACAGCTTGGAATTATGTCTGCCAAGGAAGCTTATAAGCTTGCGAAGGAGGCTGAACTTGATTTAGTTAAGATAGCACCCAATGCGAAACCACCTGTATGCAAGATTATTGATTATGGCAAGTACAGATATGAACAGGCCAGAAAGGAAAAGGAAGCAAAGAAGAAGCAGAGGATAATAGATGTTAAGGAAGTGCGTCTGTCACCTAATATCGAAGCGAACGATATGAAGACAAAAGCTAATATGGCAAGAAAGTTTCTCGAGAAGGGAGACAGAGTGAAAGTTACCCTGCGTTTTAGAGGAAGAGAGATGGCTCATATGGCTAGCAGTAAACATATATTAGATGATTTTGCGGAGTTACTTTCTGACATATCAGTAATCGAGAAGCCGGCTAAGTTAGAAGGAAGAAGTATGCAGATGTTTTTAGCTGAAAAGAGATAATCAATATTAAGTATTGTTTATTCATATGGTTAAAAAAGAGAGAAATTTAAGGAGGACGATACAATGCCAAAAATGAAGACAAGCAGAGCAGCAGCTAAGCGTTTCAAAAAGACAGGTACAGGAAAGTTAAAGAGAATGAAAGCATATAAGAGTCATATTCTTACAAAGAAGTCTGCTAAGAGAAAGAGAAATCTTAGAAAGGCAGCTATGACTGACCAGACGAATGTTAAGAATATGAAGAAGATTTTACCATATTTATAAGAAGTAAAATAGGAGGAAAACTGAAATGGCAAGAATTAAAGGCGGATTAAACGCTAAGAAGAAACATAATAGAGTGTTAAAGCTGGCTAAAGGTTACAGAGGAGCCAGATCAAAGCAGTATAGAGTAGCAAAGCAGTCAGTGATGAGAGCACTTACAAGCTCTTATGCCGGCAGAAAGCAGAGAAAAAGACAGTTCAGAAGTTTATGGATTGCCAGAATTAATGCGGCTGCCAGAATTAATGGATTATCCTACAGCAAATTTATGTATGGTTTGAAGCTGGCAGATGTTGAGGTTAACAGAAAGATATTGGCTGATATGGCAGTGAATGATGCAGACGGATTTGCTAAGCTGGCAGATCTTGCAAAGTCTAAGATTGCTTAGTCTGCTATAGAACTGGAATAGTGGTTGGCAGGTTATTGCCATGAGTGAAAAGGAGTACGTGAAGGCGTACTCCTTTTTGTGTAGGATTATTTTTGTAAAAGTGGATTTTGCGCATAGAAAGGCATGCAGTTCATGAAGATAAATAGTAACTACTTTAGCTGGTTTGTGGCAAATTTTGTTGTATATTCTTCCGGCATATGTTATAATAATGTTAAGTTTTGGCGAAGGAGTGAAGCAGATGCAGGAGATGGAATATGGACAGGAGAGTAGTGTCAATGAGGTAGAAGAGGGTAATCAGGTTGATGAAAATAATGAAGCGGTTACAGACATATCATCTGAGAACAGTGATGATACCATGCAGACGCAGATGATGAGTGGCAACAGTGATAATATAGATGACATTGATGATGATATATTAGACGGTTGGGATATGGATGAAGAATATGATCTTTTCAGTGAAGAAGAGGAGGAAGGACCTGTAGTTCTCGGTGTGGATGACTTAAAGGGTAAGATTTCAGAGACGCTGAAAGAATTGCAGAAGAAGACAAGGGCACTTGAGAAGATAGAATCTAAGCAAAAGATACTTTCGCTTAATGCTGCGATTGAGGCGGCCAGAGCAGGGGAAGCCGGTAAGGGTTTTGCGGTAGTTGCGGATGAGGTTGGCAAGCTTGCCAAAAATTCCGGTGATATTAACAGAGCGATTAAGAATGCATTGAATGATATATCAGAATATATGGCTAAGATTGCTGAACTGGAGAAAGAAGAACTGGAAAATGGATTAAATGAGTAAATGACCATTGACGTTGAAATAGTAAAAAAAGTGGTTGACATTTAGGAAAAAGTGTGTATAATATTATTTGTTGGTAATCCTCGATAGCTCAATGGTAGAGCACTCGGCGAGTTCCTAGTTTCGCTGTGTGGTTTGCTGTAAGTTGTAGATAATCCTCGATAGCTCAATGGTAGAGCACTCGGCTGTTAACCGAGTTGTTGCAGGTTCGAGCCCCGCTCGGGGAGCTAAGAAGACCGAACAGGTATCTTGTCTGTGCGGTCTTTTTGTTGTTTATGAAAAAATTGTCACAGCAATTTTTTCAAGTATAAAAAAAATATTGAAAATATCTATAATGTATTATAAAATAGAAAATATTTAGTTTCATTTTCAATAATAAATGAAATTTAGAAAGCAGAAAAGAGGGATTTACATGGAATTTAATATAGCTGTGATGTCCGGTGACGGAATTGGACCGGAGATAGTGGCGGAAGCAAAAAAGGTACTTTTAACTGTCGGAGAGAAATATGGCCATACATTTTATTTTAAAGATGTTCTGATAGGCGGTATATCGATTGATACATATGGTGAACCACTGACCAAAGAGGCGATAGAGACGGCAAAGAACAGCGATGCGGTTTTGTTAGGCGCTGTCGGAGGAGTCGTCGGTAAGGATAAGTGGTATGAGCTTCCACCGAATTTAAGACCGGAGGCAGGGCTTTTAGGAATCAGGAAAGCACTTACGCTGTATGCGAACCTAAGACCGGCTTACCTGTATGAAGAATTGAATGCGGCATGTCCGTTGAAAGAGTCTATTGCAAAAGAAGGCTTTGATATGGTAGTGGTAAGAGAGCTTACCGGCGGGTTGTATTTTGGAGCACGGGAGACAAAGGAGGTAGACGGAGTAGTCACTGCGATTGATACTCTTACCTATTCTGAAGATGAGATTAAAAGAATTGCCAGGACAGGCTTTGAGATTGCCATGAAGAGACGGAAGAATGTTATCAGTGTGGATAAAGCAAATGTTCTTGATTCCTCCAGATTGTGGCAGAAGGTAGTGGCAGAGGTGGCAAAGGATTATCCGGAGGTTACCCTTACCAATATGCTAGTTGATAACTGCGCAATGCAGCTGGTGAAGGATCCGAAACAGTTTGATGTCATCCTCACAGAGAACATGTTTGGGGACATATTATCAGATGAGGCAAGTATGATAACGGGTTCTATAGGAATGCTGCCATCGGCAAGCCTGGGATATGACAAAATGGGACTGTATGAGCCTAGTCATGGTGCAGCACCGGATATTGCCGGTAAGGATATTGCCAATCCGATTGCCACTATTTTGTCGGCTGCTATGATGTTAAGATATTCCTTTGACCTTGACAAGGAAGCTGATGCGGTTGAAGAAGCGGTGAAGCAGGTATTAAAGGATAATATCAGAACAATAGATATTATGTCAGAAGGAAAGACACAGGTCGGCTGCAAGGCTATGGGTGATGCAATCTGTGACAGAATAAAAGCTTAATTGCTAAAGTACAGGAGGTAATGTAAGATATGGATAGAAGAAGTGATAATGTGACAAAAGGAGTGGCAACTGCGCCACAGCGTTCCCTGTTCAACGCATTGGGAATGACAAAAGAAGAGATGGAAAGACCATTAGTGGGAATTGTAAGCTCTTATAATGAGATTGTTCCGGGGCATATGAATATTGACAAGATTGCAGAGGCAGTGAAATTAGGTGTAGCCATGGCGGGAGGAACGCCGATTATGTTTCCGGCGATTGCAGTGTGTGATGGTATTGCCATGGGACATATAGGAATGAAATATTCCCTTGTCACAAGAGATTTGATTGCTGATTCCACGGAATGTATGGCAATGGCACATCAGTTTGATGCACTTGTCATGATTCCTAACTGTGATAAAAATGTTCCGGGACTTTTGATGGCAGCAGCGAGACTAAATATTCCGACGATATTTGTGAGCGGTGGTCCGATGCTGGCAGGTAAGGTAAAGGGTTGTAAGACATCATTGTCGAGTATGTTTGAGGCAGTAGGCTCCTATGCAGCGGGAACGATGGATATGGAGGATGTAGATGAATATGTATCCAATGCATGTCCAACCTGCGGCTCATGTTCAGGAATGTATACAGCCAATAGTATGAATTGTCTGACAGAAGCACTCGGCATGGCATTAAAAGGAAACGGAACCATTCCGGCTGTGTATTCCGAGAGACTTAAGCTTGCAAAGCATGCGGGAATGAAGGTAATGGAACTCTTGGAAAAGAATATCAGACCAAGAGATATCATGACAGAAGATGCTTTTATGAATGCTCTTACAGTAGATATGGCATTGGGATGCAGTACCAACAGTATGCTGCATTTGCCGGCGATTGCACATGAGGCAGGGGTAGAGATTAATCTTGATATTGCCAATGAAATCAGTGCAAAGACACCGAATCTTTGTCATCTTGCACCGGCTGGACATACTTATATTGAGGAGCTCAATGAGGCAGGCGGTGTCTATGCGGTCATGAATGAGCTGGATAAGAAGGGACTGTTGAAGACAGACCTGATGACTGTTACAGGACATACAGTCAAAGAGAATATACAGAATGTAAAGAATAAGAATCCGGAAGTTATCCGACCGATTGAGAATCCGTACAGTGAAGTGGGCGGCATTGCAGTCCTCAGAGGAAATCTGGCGCCTGACAGCTGCGTTGTTAAGCGTTCGGCAGTAGTTCCGGAGATGTTGAAGCATGAGGGACCGGCGAGAGTATTTGATTGTGAAGAAGATGCCATCAAAGCAATCAGAGGTGGTGAGATAGTCGCAGGAGATGTTGTGGTAATCAGATACGAGGGTCCTAAGGGAGGACCTGGTATGAGAGAGATGTTGAATCCGACCTCGGCAATTGCCGGTATGGGACTTGGTTCAACAGTCGCACTCATTACAGACGGCCGTTTCTCAGGGGCATCAAGAGGCGCTTCGATTGGTCATGTTTCACCAGAGGCAGCAGTGGGAGGACCGATTGCACTTGTGGAAGAAGGAGATATCATCAAGATTGACATTAATGCGAATACCATTAATGTGGATATCACAGATGAGGAGCTGGAGGCAAGAAGAGAGAAGTGGCAGCCGAGAGAGCCAAAGGTAACCACCGGTTATCTGGCAAGATATGCGTCACTTGTCACATCAGCTAATACAGGTGCTATTCTTAAGAATAAATAAAACTTTGCATATTTTTGATAAATGGTATATACTATATAGAAATTTGTTAGAAAATGCAAGGCAGTTAGATAAAAATCAGTACGGAAAGGTGATATTGCAATGGAATTAACAGGTTCAGAAATTATAATTGAGTGTTTAAAGGAGCAGGGTGTTGACACAGTATTCGGTTATCCGGGTGGAACCATATTAAATGTTTACGACGAATTATATAAGCATTCTGATGAGATTACACATATATTGACCTCTCATGAGCAGGGGGCTGCGCATGCCGCAGACGGATATGCCCGCTCTACAGGAAAAGTTGGCGTGTGTATGGCTACATCAGGACCGGGGGCAACTAATCTGGTAACAGGTATTGCTACAGCACATATGGATTCTGTTCCACTGGTTGCCATCACAGCAAATGTTCCGCTGCCTCTTATAGGTAAGGATTCATTTCAGGAGGTTGATATCGTAGGTGTGACAATGCCTATCACAAAGCATAATTTCTTAGTGAAGGATGTAAAGAATCTGGCTGACACATTAAGGGAAGCGTTTTATATCGCACAGTCAGGAAGACCGGGACCGGTGTTGGTAGATATTTTGAAGAATGCCACGGCGGATAGGGCAGAATATGAGTATAAAGAGCCACGAAAGATAGAGCCGTTAAGGGATAAGATTACAGACGAAGATATCGACACGGCTGTGAAGCTGATTAATGCATCAAAGAAACCATTTATCTTTGTAGGTGGTGGAGCTGTTATATCAGGCGCATCAGAGGAGTTGAAAAAGTTTGTTGCCCTGACAGATGCACCGGTATGCGATTCACTGATGGGAAAGGGCGCTTTTGACGGAACCGATGAGCATTATACCGGAATGCTTGGTATGCATGGTACAAAGACTTCTAACTTTGGTGTTACGGAATGTGACCTTCTGATTGCGATTGGCGTCAGATTTAGTGACAGAGTAATAGGTAATGCCAAGAAGTTTGCCAATAATGCTAAAATATTGCAGATTGATATCGATCCGGCAGAAGTCAATAAAAACATTGCCACTACAGCCAGTGTCATTGGGGATGTCAATGAAGTATTGAAGCTTTTAAATGCTAAGATAGAACAGCATGATAATAAAGAATGGCTTGCGCATATCGCAGAGCTGGCACAAAAATATCCGATGACGTATAGAGAGAATCAGCTTAATGGTCCGGCATTGATAGAAAAAATCTATGAGATTACAAATGGTGAAGCAATTATCACCACGGAGGTAGGTCAGCATCAGATGTGGGCCGCACAGTTCTACAAGTACAGTAAGCCGCGTACCCTTATCACATCGGGCGGAGCAGGTACGATGGGCTATGGTCTGGGCGCAGCCATCGGCAGCAAGGTAGGTAACAGGGATAAGGTTGTTATCAACATCGCAGGTGACGGATGCTTCAGAATGAATATGAATGAGATTGCCACAGCGGCGAGATACAATATTCCGGTTATTGAAGTGATTGTCAATAATCAGGTGTTAGGTATGGTAAGACAGTGGCAGACGTTGTTCTATGGAAAGAGATATTCCAATACGACACTGAATGACCAGGTGGATTACGTAAAGGTAGCCGAGGGCTTAGGAGCAAAGGCTTACAGAATCACAAAGTTAGAAGAGGTTGAGAAGACCATCAGAGAGGCAATCGGGCTGAATGCACCGGTAGTAATCGACTGTCAGATTGACAGTGATGACAAGGTATTTCCGATGGTTGCACCGGGAACAGCTATTAGTGAGGCATTTTCAGAAGAAGATTTAGCCGCTAAAGGTCTTGACTGTTAATACTGAAAGCGATAAAATATAGGGGTTACCAAGAAATGGCAAATAAATTTAAGAAAGGAAAAGTTATTGACATATATCATTTTCGTCAGTGATGAAGTGAAGCTTTAGAGCAATATATATATGATATGTATCAGTAGCGGGTATATACAAGTGAGCAGAGTTTACAATTTTTCAGCCGGACCGGCTGTATTACCGGAAGAGGTATTGAAAGAGGCAGCAGATGAGATGTTAGACTATAAGGGAACAGGCATGTCTGTTATGGAGATGAGTCACCGTTCCAAGGCTTATCAGGCAATCATTGATGAGGCAGAGAAGGATTTAAGAGAATTAATGAATATCCCTGATAATTATAAGGTACTCTTTCTGCAGGGTGGCGCATCCACACAGTTTGCCATGATTCCTATGAATCTGAAAAAGAATGGCGTAGCTGACTACATTGTGACAGGACAGTGGGCAAAGAAGGCATATCAGGAGGCACAGAAGTTCCTGAAAGCGAACAAGATTGCTTCCTCAGAGGATAAGACATTTTCGTATATTCCGGATTGTTCTGATCTTCCTATCAGTGAGGATGCAGACTATGTATATATCTGTGAAAACAATACCATTTATGGTACGAAATACAAGACACTTCCGAATACAAAAGGCAAGGTACTGGTATCAGATGTATCTTCATGCTTTTTATCAGAGCCTGTAGATGTGACAAAATATGGCATTATCTATGGCGGTGTTCAGAAGAACATAGGACCTGCCGGAGTAGTGATTGCCATTATTCGTGAAGATCTGATACCACAGGAGCCGCTGGAGGGTGTTCCTACCATGCTTCAGTATAAGATTCATGCAGACAATGGTTCTATGTATAATACACCACCTGCTTATGGTATCTACATCTGTGGAAAGGTATTTAAGTGGATTAAGAACATGGGCGGTCTTGAGGCAATGAAGAAGCACAACGAGGAGAAGGCCAAGATACTGTATGACTTTTTAGACCAGAGCGAATTGTTCAAGGGAACTGTTGTAAAGGAGGATCGCTCTCTGATGAATGTTCCTTTTGTGACAGGAAATGAAGAACTTGATGCTAAATTTGTTAAGGAAGCAAAAGAGGCAGGCTTTGAGAATCTGAAGGGACACAGAACCGTTGGCGGAATGAGAGCAAGTATCTATAATGCTATGCCAATCGAAGGAGTGAAGGCTTTAGTAGAGTTCATGAAAAAGTTTGAAGCAGAAAATAAATGAAATGGAAGGATAGAAAGATGACAAAGATTAATTGCTTGAATCCTATCGCAAAGGTAGGTCTTGATTTATTCTCAGATAATTATGAGGTTACAGAAGATTTTGCACAGGCAGATGCAGTTTTGGTGAGAAGTGCTGTTATGCATGATATGGAGATGCCTGAGTCATTGAAATGTATCGCAAGAGCAGGTGCAGGTGTTAATAATATTCCACTTGACAAGTGTGCTGAGCAGGGAATTGTGGTATTCAATACGCCGGGAGCTAATGCTAATGGTGTGAAAGAGCTGGTGATAGCCGGCATGTTATTGGCAGCAAGAGATATTACAGGAAGTATTGCTTGGACGAAATCTGATGAGGCAAAGTCTGATGCGAATGTTGCAAAGACAGCTGAAAAGGTGAAGAAGAATTATGCAGGAACAGAGATTAAGGGAAAGAAGCTTGGTGTGATTGGCCTTGGTGCCATCGGAGCGATGGTGGCAAACGCAGCCGTTTCACTTGGCATGGAAGTATATGGCTATGATCCGTATATCTCGGTGGCAGCAGCATGGAATTTATCAAGAAGTGTTAAGCATATTAATACCACAGAGGAAATCTTTAAGAATTGTGATTATATTACCATTCATGTACCTCTGCTTGACAGCACAAAGGGCATGATTAATAAAGAAGCCCTTGAGATGATGAAAGATGGTGTAGTAATCCTGAATTATGCAAGAGATATTCTTGTGGATGAGGAAGCAATGACAGAGGCGCTTCAGTCGGGTAAGGTTAAGAGATATATGACAGATTTTGCGAATCCTACATCTGTTAACATGGAAGGCGCCATTGTGACACCGCATATTGGTGCCTCTACAGAAGAATCAGAAGATAATTGTGCAGTGATGGCAGTTAACGAGATTGTTGATTTTATTGAGAATGGTAACATAAAGAATTCAGTGAACTATCCTGCCTGTGACATGGGAGTTTGTGACAAGGCAGCACGTGTGACAATCTGCCATAAGAACATTCCTAGCATGATTGGTCAGTTTACATCAGTGTTTGCTGCAGAGAACATTAATATTTCAGATATGACAAATAAGAGCAGAGGTGATTACTCTTATACGATGCTTGATTTAGATACCGCTGCCACAGAAGATGTTGTGAAGAAGATTGAAGCAATTAGTGGTGTTATCAAAGTAAGAGTAATAAAATAATTTTTATAGAGATTTTAGGAGCGAGTGCCGGTGCACTCGCTTTTTAAGTTGCTAGGAGGCTGTGCACAGTGATAAAATTTAAAAGGAAACTGTATGAATTTTTACATCTTAGTGGCGATTATCATCCCAATGAACTGAATGGTTTTCTGGCAGCAGCATATATTTATACGCAGATTTATAAAACTGATTTTTATGATTATGGCTATGATGAGCTTGATGACAGCCTAAAAAAAATGCTTCCGGGATTAACGGATGAGGCAAAAGAAGGTTATTATAGTGAAATGATAAGGATTGTGAATGAAGGGGCAGGACATCAGTCAGAGGCAGAATCTTAGTGGAAAGTACTTTTCAGATGGTATGTCTGAATTGTTACGGATAGAGAAAAGGAAAACAGTACGGCAGAATGCACAAAACTGCCGTACTGTTTTTGTTTTGGGTTACGTGTTTAACCTATTGTAGATATCACTTTTTATAGATATAATAATAGCGATATGATAATTATATGAATCGGATGAATATAAAAAGTCGTATATGGTAGAGGTTTATATTGACATCAAAACGCTAAAAATATAAAATAGCCAGTACAGGGCTATTTGTTTATAAGCGAAAATGAGTAGTTGATACTATTATTAGAATGTGTCGCTTAAGAAAGAGGATTATAACATGGCAGTAATAAAAGCGTTTGAATGTGTAAAACCAATCAGGGAGCTGGCCGGACAAGTGGCAGCGCTTCCTTATGATGTGTACAATAGAGAGGAGGCATGTGAGGCTGTTAAAGATAAGAAATATTCCTTCCTTAGAATTGACAGGGCAGAGACAAATTTTGGCGCAGAAGTTGATACCTATGATGACAGGGTATATGCAAAGGCAAAGGAATTATATGAGTGCATGAAAAAAGAGGGCGTATATAAAAAATCAGACAGAGAATGTTACTATGTATACGAGCTTACTATGGATGGAAGAGTGCAGACAGGAATCGTTGCATGTGCCAGTATAGATGATTATGCCTGCAATGTGATTAAGAAGCATGAAAATACAAGGGAAGAAAAGGAAATTGACAGAATCCGGCATGTAGATACCTGCAATGCACAGACAGGTCCGATTTTTCTTGCATACAGAAAAAATGAAGTGGTTAACAATATAATAGAAAAAGTGAAAATGTCTGAGCCGATTTTTTCATTTGTTTCTGAGGATGGTATTAAGCATACAGGATATGTGATCGATAATGCAGACGATATTAAGACAATTGAAAAGGAGTTTGCCGGTATTAATGACATTTACATAGCAGATGGACACCATAGGGCAGCTTCAGCAGTAAAGGTTGGCTTAAAGAGAAGAAAAGAAAATCCTGATTATGATGGAACAGAGGAGTTCAATTATTTTTTGTCTGTGCTATTCCAGGAGCAGGAGTTAATGATCATGCCATATAACAGGGTTGTAAAGGATCTGAATGGGTTATCAGAGAACGAGTTTCTTGCTCAGATCAGTGAAAAATTTGAAGTAGCTGAAATAGGAAAGGAAGCGGCTGCTCCAAAACAAAAATCTGAATTTACAATGTATTTGTCAGGAAGATGGTATACGCTGAAGGCAAAAGAGGAAATATTGTCTGATGATGTGGTGGATGGATTGGATGTGTCGATTTTACAGAATAATCTGCTGGGACCGATACTGGGAATCAATGATCCGAGAACGGATAAAAGGATTGACTTTATTGGAGGAATACGAGGACTTTCAGAGCTTGAGAGAAGATGTGCAGAGGATATGAAGGTAGCATTTGCCATGTATCCGACCTCTATTAGTGAATTATTTGCTGTGGCAGATGCATCAAAACTTATGCCCCCAAAATCTACATGGTTTGAGCCGAAGCTGAGAAGTGGTTTATTTATCCATGAGATATAAAGAGAGAAAGCTTTTCCGAAGAGACTTTGTGTCATAGTCAGGTGAGGTTATTGGTTCTGATCTTTAACAGTAACAGTGTAAACAGTATGAAAGTGAAGATGAAGATAACAGAATTTAACGGAACATGATACAAGGAAAGGAGAAGCTGCCTCTTTTGGCAGTGAGTATACATAATGAATACTAATATTGTGGAAGAATATCTTAATAAGGTTTATAAGATTGTTATTTTGATTATCACCGGAGCGTGCCAGAGTGCAGGTATTTTTTTAATTGTCTGTAAAATGCTTGGTTATTATAAGACGGTTTCATGGATATTACTGGGAGTATTTTCATTTACCTGTGTGTTCTATTTTATGGTCGGTCTGCTCTTAATTAAAAATGCATACTATATCAATGACAGTAATGAACAGCGTATCATTCCCAAAATGATGACATTAGGCAAGTTGTTTGTGTTTGCTGTTATGACAATACAATTTAACTTTATTATCTATATGATTCCAACAAGGCAGTTTTGGGCATTTACATTTTTTTGGATGATTTTAGGCGCGCTGTTTATTGATGTCAGATTGATCATATCGATTGCACTGATGTGCAATGCCTCACTGCTCATTTCTATTTTTATCCGCGGCAGGCAGGTTCTGCCGGTTTCAGATGTAAACTATGTGCCGGAAATCATCATGCGGGGACTTGCTCTTATACTGTCCTCAGTGGCAACTGTCATTATGGTATACCTGGTGGAACACTACCTGATCAATGTTAAAAGAGAACAGTTGGAAAAGAATAATTCCAGAGTGGAGCGGATTTTGAATACGGCAAGATCCATCACCCATCAGTTAAGTGGTACCAGTGAGTCACTTGCGGAAATATCGCAAAATCAGAGTGCTGCTACGGAGGAGTTGTCAGCAACCAGTGATACACTGCTTGAAGAGAGTGGAAAGGCTTTAAAAGAAGCACAGAGAAGTGCTGAAAATATGACTTCACTGGAGACATGTTCCGGCGAGTTGAACAAGAATATTTTGGCAGTAGAGCAAATTTCTAAGAGCTTGTTGTCGGAATCTGAAAAAAATGAGATACTTTTAAGAAAATTGCAGTCAAAAAATGAAGAAGTTGTCAGGTCTTCAGAAAATACGAAGATGATTTCCCGGGAGCTGCTTATGTGTGTAAGTAGAATCGGAATTGCATTAGATGTTATTAACGATATATCATCAGAGACAGCGTTGCTTGCATTAAATGCATCGATAGAGGCAGCAAGAGCAGGAGAATCCGGTCGCGGCTTTGCTGTTGTTGCGGAATCAGTGGGAAATCTTGCAAGCAGTACAGAGGAATCTGTAGGCAATATACAATCTGCCATTTCAGATTTACAGGAAAATGTGAGAGTCATGTCAGAGTCGATTGAAAAAAGCGCAGCAAATCTTAACGAGCAGGATGAGGTGTTTAATGAGACATTTAGCAGTATCAGAAATATGATTTCTGTCATAAGGGAGGAATTGGATGCCATATATTCCATGGATTGTGTCTATAAAAAGCAGATTGAAATTATCAATGTCACAATTTCTGAAAATGAACAGATTATTGATGCTGTTAAGGCAGAAAATGAGAATTTCAGCAATATAGCCGGATTAATTGATGATAATACAAGGGATGTATTGGAAATAACCAGACAGGCAGAGGAATTAGACAGGATGATAGAAAAATTAAAAAATACTTTGATAAGTTAGGTAATATGGTTTTGTGCACAAAATGTATAGCAGAATGATAGAGTTGCAAGGTCGGAGAAATCAATGAATCAGGAGAACCGTAGGTGTCAGGTATGAAAGCCTATGGTTCTCTTTTTAGTTTCAATTCACAGGCAACCTTAACGGCATTTGTAAAATCGGCATGAAGGTGAATGTAAAAATATTGTAAAAAAGTTTTTGAAGGCTTGATTTGTTAAGAAATTTATAATACAATATACTAGTTACAGTTAAATAAAAAATATTTTCAGATAAATTTCGTTATGAAAAGGATATAGTATAATGAGTAATAAAGATGACTTAGAAAAGGAAAATATAAATAAAAAGAAAAAATCTATTTTTAATTTTACGGATGATGAGGATGAGTATGAAGACGATGAAGAATACGATGACGAGGAAGAATACGAAGAAGAGGAGGATGACTCGTCTATAGAAGATGAGATTACCTATTACGAAGATGATACGCCTTATGATGGAAGAAAAATAATAGTTAAGACGAGAAAAGAGAAGATTGTCAATAGAGTGATGGCGGGCATGGGAATTGCCATTGCGGCATTTACCATATTTTACGGTGTGGTTGCGTACGGCATTGTCCATAATAAACCGGAGCCACAGCAGGTTATAATGGAGCAGTCCAGTGAAAGTGTTCCTGAGACAACGACAGAGGAGCCGATTGATACCACTCTGTTTGTCAGTCCGTATACGGATGAGAATATTTCGGAAAGTATTAAAACCAAACTTAATAATGTAAGGCCGGAACCACTGACAACAGGACTTATCAAGGTTGATAACAGGGTAAGCAGTATTATGGCAAAGGTGGTTGATAGTTCAAAGACCAACTATGAGAATGTCAGAAATATTTATGACTATCTGTTAAGCAACTTTGACTACAAGAGTAAATCCTACGTGGATGATGATTCGGTTTATGAGTTCTGCTCTACTGTTAATTACGTATCGACTTTAGATATGAAGATTATTTATCGTGCGAATAAAGCGTTGACCAACAATTCAGGTTCACCTGACGATTATGCCTGTGCGTTTACTGTCATGATGAGAAATTTAGGTTTTGAAGCTTATTATATTGATGGTGCAATCTATAATGATGAGGGAGAATATGAATCTCATGGATATGCCATCGTAGTGATGGAGGATGAGTACTATATTTTTGATCCTTCCTATGACGCACATTTGCTGAAAGAGAGTAAGGACAAGCGGCTGACAGAGAGGTCGGCAGCAGAGGGAGAAGAAGCCTCCTCAGAAGAAGAGGCAGATACCGCTATTGCTTATAAGGCATTTGGCAAAAGATTTTCAGAGGTAAAAGAGATTTTTACGACGGATGATGTGGAAAATTCTATCGAAAAATTTGCAGAGTTTGAGAAGCTTGGAAAGTTCTCATTTGATGCTTCTTTCTCATCAACAGGCGGTGGAAGTGCCTATGGACACGTTGATTATTCTACAGGCTACAGTGAAGATGGTAATTCCGTGAACGCAAGCGGTCAGCTGGCAGTGTACACGGACGATAAGATTTATCTGTCGGGTTCTGTGGTAGGAAGTTCAACGAATACATGGAAGCTGGTTGCAAAGCTGTATGACAGTGATATGAATTATATCACAGAGTCAACCCTTTATAGTGAGACAACGTATTCAAGGGAAAATGAAGTTTCCTATACACCGGGCAGAGTTGGAAATGTACGACTGGTTTACATGGTAACAGATGCCAACGGAAGAACCTGTGCGGTCTCTAAGATGATTGAGGTAAAGAGCAGATACAGTTTTGAAGACGAGACGACCACCAGAGAGAGAGAAACCACCACAGCAGAAGAAGAGATTACGACGGAGGAGATAACCACAGAGGAGGAGATAACCACTACAGCAGGATGGCAGGAGGAGACGACTACCTACTATCAACCGGAGGAGACAACCACCAGAAGACGACAGGAAGAGACAACTACCGAGCCACAGCAGCCGGAGACACCTACGGAGCCGCAGCAGGACGAAACCACTACAGCAGCCGAAGAAACGACACAGGAGCCATAGCTAAGTGAGTAAAACATTTGTGTGACTGCATGACGGGGCGAACCTCTGCCACAGGTTGGTGAAGGGTATCAGGGAACCGGAATATCAATAGTAGATCATAAAAAAACAAGATATCACAGAATAGCGTTGTTAAAATAACCGGCAGTTCTATGTCAGGATGTTTAATAACGCTATTCTGCTACCACGCTTCGGTATCTTGGCATAGAAAGAAAAAACGGACAATACAAAGAGAAAGGACAGTACGGATGATTTTGAATGTAACCAATTTAAGTCATGGCTTTGGAGACAGAGCTATCTTTCATAATGTTTCCTTCCGTTTATTAAAAGGAGAACACATAGGATTAGTAGGAGCAAATGGAGAGGGAAAATCCAACTTTATGAATATTGTTACGGGAAAGCTCATGCCCGATGAAGGAAAAGTAGAGTGGAATAAGAATGTGAGGGTGGGGTATCTGGATCAGCATGCCGTGCTCGAACAGGGAATGACAATTGAAAGCGTATTAAAATCAGCATTTTCATTTTTGTTTGAATTGGAAGCACGCATGAATGAAATATGTGACAAACTGGGAAATCCTGAAACAGATGAAAAAGAAATGAACGCAATGATGGAGGAACTTGGCACAATTCAGGAAACACTAACCGGCCATGATTTTTATACGATTGATGTGAAGGTAGAAGAGGTGGCAAGAGCACTGGGACTGTTGGAACTGTCGCTTGACCATGATGTAATGGATTTAAGCGGTGGACAGAGAACAAAGGTATTACTGGGGAAACTACTGCTTGAAAAGCCGGATATTTTATTGTTAGACGAGCCGACTAATTATCTTGATGCCAACCATATTGAATGGCTTAAGAGATATTTGCAGGAATATGAAAATGCATTTATTCTTATTTCTCATGATATTCCCTTTTTGAACAGTGTTGTCAATCTTATCTATCATATGGATAATCAGGAGTTGAACCGATATGTGGGAAACTATGATAAGTTTCTTGAAGTGTACGAAATGAAAAAATCACAGTTAGAGGCAGCATATAAAAGGCAGCAGAAGGAGATCGATGATTTAAAAGATTTTGTGGCAAGAAATAAGGCAAGGGTTGCCACAAGAAATATGGCAATGTCAAGACAGAAAAAGCTTGATAAAATGGATGTGATAGAGTTAAGGAAAGAAAAACCGAAACCGGAATTTCATTTTAGAAATGCAAGACCGACAGGCAAAGTGATCTTTGAGACCAGTGATTTAGTGATTGGCTATGACAGTCAGGCACCGCTTTCCAAGCCGATTAATCTGAGGATGGAGAGGGGCGAAAAAATAGCGGTAGTAGGCACCAACGGAATTGGAAAAACAACATTTTTAAAAAGTGTGTTAGGTATTATTCCACCGATTTCCGGCAGAGCAACACTTGGTGATTATCTTGAGATAGGATATTTCCAGCAGGAGATTAGTCCGTCCTCCCGTACCTGTATTGAGGAAATATGGGAGGAATTTCCGGCCTATACCCAGTATGAGGTACGAAGTGCACTTGCCAAATGTGGTCTTACCACGAAGCATATTGAAAGCCTTGTGAAAGTATTAAGTGGTGGAGAACAGGCAAAAGTGAGATTATGTAAACTGATTAACAGAGAAACCAATATACTGCTGTTGGACGAGCCGACCAACCACTTGGATGTGGATGCCAAGGAAGAGCTTAAGAAAGCCCTCACAGAGTACAAGGGAGGAATCTTACTGGTGTGTCATGAACCGGAATTTTATGAAGGAATTGTGGATAAAATATGGAATCTTGAAGAATTTTCGACATTGTCGGTATAAAGTGTGAAAAAAGTTTCATGCATTGTGTTTAAACAAATGCAATGTAATTGCATTGGCAATATGATTGCATTCGCAATGTAAATGCATTGGCAATTTGCAGGAGGTGTAAGTTTGAAAGAGTTTGAGGATTGTCAGCTTTGTCCGCGAAAGTGTCATGTGAACCGTCATAACGCTGTGGGATTTTGTGGCGTTTCGGATACCGTAAAGCTGGCAAGGGCAGCACTTCACTATATGGAGGAGCCATGCATCAGCGGTACGTCAGGAAGTGGAACTGTTTTTTTTGGCGGCTGCAACCTGAAATGTGTATATTGTCAGAATTACAGACTTTCACACGAAAATTATGGTGTGGAGGTCAGTGTGGAAAATCTGTCAGAAATTTTTCTTGAGCTGCAGCGTATGGGGGCAAACAATATTAATCTGGTGACGGGTGTCATGTATATTCCACAGATTATGCAGGCAATTGATTTAATAAGGAAAAGGCTGACTATACCCATTGTATACAACAGCAGCGGCTATGAGAACGCAGAGACTATCCGATTATTGAAGGGCTATATTGATATCTATCTGGTAGATATCAAATATTATGACGATTTGTATGCCATCAGATATTCAGGGGTAAAGGATTATTTCGGATGCACTGTGGAAGCGGTGAGGGAAATGCTTCATCAACAGCAAAGGCCGGTATTTTTTGAGGGAAAAACCTTTGATGATGAGACGGCGCTGTTGCAATCCGGTGTCATCATAAGGCATCTTGTTCTTCCGGGCTTAAGACAGGATTCTATCAGGATTTTAAGATATCTGGCAGAAGCTTTTGATAAGGACAGTTATCTGCTCAGTATTATGAGCCAGTTTACGCCGGTGTACCGGTGCAGTGAGTACAAAGAGATTAACCGGAGAGTCACAACTTTTGAGTATGACAGTGTCGTGAAAGAAGCCCTCAGACTGGGGATGGATAATACTTATATTCAGGGGAGAGACAGTGTTGGCACTGAGTATACGCCGGATTTTGAGAACCGGGGCATCCTCTCTCGCTATGATTCACAGGTCAGTCAACTGTGAGTTGACGAATTTGCCAAGGAAAGGTATTATATGAATTGGAAAAAGGAAAAATGTGCAACATATCATTGATACAAAGAAAAATGGAGGTCAGCTATGGAACGCGATAATGCATGGAAAAAGTATTCCAAAAAGGATTTGGAGGAATTAGAGTCGGTAAATAAAGAATACCGGGAATTTCTTGATAAGGGAAAGACAGAAAGAGAGTGTGTAAGGGAGACTGTCAGACTTGCGAAGGAAGCAGGTTATAAAGATCTCTCGGAAATGATAGCGAAGGGAAAGAAAGTAAAGCCGGGAGACAGAGTATATCTCTCTTATATGGGAAAATCCATCGTACTGTTTCATATCGGAAAGAAACCGATAGAAGAAGGAATGAATATCCTGGGAGCACATATTGATTCGCCGAGAATCGATATTAAGCAGAATCCGCTATATGAAGATACAGAGTTAGCCTATCTTGACACACATTACTATGGTGGTATTAAAAAGTACCAGTGGGTAACAATACCCCTTGCCATCCATGGTGTGGTTGTGAAACAGGACGGCACAGTATTAGAGATAGTCATCGGTGAGGAGGAGGACGATCCGGTTGTATTCATCTCAGACCTGCTGATACATCTTGCGCAGACACAGCTTGAGAAAAAAGGTTCCAAGGTTGTTGAGGGTGAGGATCTGAACATCATTGTAGGAAATATCCCTCTCAAAGAGGAGGAAAAAGATGCCGTTAAGAAAAACATTCTCAAACTGATACGGGAAAAATACGATTTTGAAGAAGAAGATTTTATATCAGCAGAGTTAGAAGTGGTACCGGCAGGAAAGGCGAGAGAAGCAGGGATAGACAGAAGCATGATTATGGCATATGGTCAGGATGACAGGTCATGTGCGTATACCTCCCTTGCAGCAATGCTTGACAAAAAGAAGGTTGATACAACGGCATGTGTTCTTTTGGTAGATAAAGAAGAAATAGGAAGTGTTGGTGCCACAGGAATGCAGTCCAAATTTTTTGAAAACACGGTTGCGGAATTGTTAGACAGAATGGGCATATACAGTGAACTGACGCTTAGAAGAGTGCTTGCCAATTCCAGAATGCTGTCCTCCGATGTGAGCGCCGCATTTGATCCGACCTATGCGTCAGTATTTGAAAAGAAAAACGCGGCTTATTTTTCAAAGGGAATCGTAATCAACAAATTTACCGGAAGAGGCGGAAAATCCGGCTCAAATGATGCCAACGCCGAATATATCGGTCTGATAAGAAATATATTTGAAAAATATAAAGTTTCCTATCAGACAGCGGAACTGGGAAAAGTGGATCAGGGCGGCGGCGGAACCATCGCCTATATCATGGCATTATATGGAATGAATGTCATCGACAGCGGGGTTGCTGTTCTGAATATGCATGCACCATATGAGGTGGTAAGTAAAGCCGACATCTATGAGGCGAAGAAGGCCTATCTCGCTTTTATCTCATAGAAAACCATTATTTGCAGAAAACTATATTTTATGGTGTCGGTGGCAAGAAAGCCATGCCGTTATTCGACAAATAGTATCAATTAATATTTTTCAGCCGAAATGCTTCAATGTGAAAGTTTCGGCTGAAAATGATTTAGGAAATCTGATTGAGCTTTCGCTCACAAATTTTTTCAAGAATATAGTTGATATCCGGCAACATATAGATATCGTTTTCCAGACAATAGCGTATAACAAGATCGGATTTGGAGGAGTTGGTTAGCGCATATCCTGCAGATTTGAGAAGTGCTCTTGCTTCTACGATGTTCAGATCAAGACCAAAACAGATGGCGATCGCTTCCCATTTTTCCACGCTACGGGGAGAATCAGAGGAAAAAACCCTACTTTCTAATCCATATTCGTTGCAGATTGTGGCGGCTTTGAGCTCGCTTTCTGAAAGATATATATCCACAATTTCTGAAAAGGATGCAGGATTTCCGTGAGCTGCATACCAACCCTCACATCGCTCCTTATCAGGATCATTTTTTAGCGTAAAATTCTGGAAAGCATAGCGGTCACTGTCACGTTCACGTACAAAATGCACTTGTATAAAATTCTTCGCATCTTCACAGTAAGACTCACATCTTTTTATATTCGCTTTCTGTACTATATTTGAAAATATTGACATAGCCATCACCACTTTCTTCTTTAATACCCAAACAATTACTATCATACCACAAAATTGAAAAAAATGGTAAAAAAATTGGAAATTGATGATTACATTCACTGTATTTTCGTATAGAAATGGATTGATTTATAAAAAAATTTCAAAAAAGCTAAAAAGGGCTAAAGAGATGTATGATGTTTGACGATATAATAATGAATGTATTTTTATCAAATAGGTTTTGAAAAAGTATATGATGTCATGAGCGTACAAGGAGGTGCGATCGTAGCTGTTAGATTAATTTACAGATATGGGAGATAAAAGCTTCAGGGAGGATGAAAATATGGTTATACAGCATAATATGCAGGCGATGAATACCAAAAGAAAGTTAGGGATTACGACTGGTTTGCAGTCAAAGTCTACTGAAAAATTGTCTAGTGGATATCGGATTAACAGGGCAGCAGATGATGCGGCAGGTCTTACTATATCAGAGAAGATGAGATGGCAGACAAGAGGTCTTAACAGGGCATCGAAAAATGCGGAGGATGCCATATCTCTTATTCAGACTGCAGAAGGCGCACTTGGTGAAGTTCATTCGATCTTGCAGAGAATGAATGAGCTTGCCGTACAGGGAGCCAATGATACCAATACAGATGCGGACAGAGAGGCATTACAGAAGGAGATTGATGC
>CACXFV010000086.1 GCA_902767015.1 uncultured Lachnospiraceae bacterium
CAATGCTTGGAGATAATACAATAAAGGTAATCAAGGTAACACCACAAGCGACAATGATAAGTTTGTTTAGGGAAGTGGTACTGGATGGTTTCCGGCATTTTGTGAAGCACTTAAGTTTTACAAAGACACAGAGAAAGGACGTGAGATTGTGTGTAAGATAGTAGAAGAATATGCAAAAGAGTATGCAGAGGAATATGCAGAAGAATGTGTACAAGAATATAAGATAAAAAGTGCAGAAAGATTAGTTATAAGTGTAAATAATTTTATGAGAAAGTATCATGAAACACTCGAAGTAGCATGTGAATCATCAGGAGTAACAGTAGAAGAATATTATGAAGCAAAAGGATTGCTTGAAAAAACAGGCTTAGTCACTGTATAAAAATACTTATATTTATAAAGTCAGATATGAGAGAACTTAAACAAGTCTTTCATATCTGATTTTTTTTCATAAGTATTAGCATTAAATTCCATTTCATGCCCGATTAACCACAGCAGAATTTGAATGATTAATCCCCAATAATCCTTACTTATGGCAGCACCAATTCTGTCTGCGACGCTAAAATTGACTGTATATATAGAATGAATGGTTTATATTGAAAGGGTATAAAAGTTTATATGATTTGTGAGAAATTCACTTTACAGGTGTTGTGAGGCAAGTTATAATCTGATTAAAAAATAATAGCGATGAGTAAATCAGGATTGTGCAGAAACGAGTTAACTTTTTATCTACTAAGGCTCAGGAGGTTAAAGATTTATGAATAAAGTAGGTACACAGACCATTGAGACATCGAGGTTGATACTTAGAAAGTTCGTGATTGAAGATGCTGAGGATATGTATAATAATTGGTGTTGTGACTATGAAGTAACAAAGTTCTTGACTTGGCTTCCTCACGAAAATGTTGAGGTTACAAAAGCCATTTTGAACGAATGGATTCCTATGTATGAGAATGGCGATTATTTCAACTGGGTAATGGAACTTAAAGAAACAGGCAAAATTATAGGAAATATTTCTGTTGTTAAGATTCGTGAAGATATCGAATCAGCTGATATGGGATACTGTATGAGTAGAGTTTATTGGGGGAAAGAATTGATGCCTGAAGCTTTGAAAGCTGTTATGGATTATCTTTTTGATGTAGTTGGAATAAATCGTATAGCTGCTTCGCATGATGTAAACAATCCTAAGTCTGGTCGTGTAATGGACAAGGCTGGAATGAAACAGGAGGGAATACTGCGACAAGCAGGATTGAATACTCAAGGGGTATGTGATGAAGTATGGCATGCGATGATTCGAAGTGATAGAGAAAATAAATAACTCGAAATATAAATAGCTAAGACAAATTTCAGTTTGTAAGGGAGATAATGTGATGTCAACTATTAGAGAAAAACAAAATGAGCTTGCCCATGAAGCAGGCAATTTGGAGGAGACGAAAAAGCTTGCAAAACGTGACCACGCCATCATTCGCACAAGTGTGATTGGGATTCTGGCCAATATCTTTTTGGCGACATTCAAGGCAGTGGTGGGAATTTTCTCCCATTCCATTGCGATTGTTTTGGATGCGGTAAATAATCTGTCAGATGCCGCCTCCTCTCTTATTACGATTATCGGAACAAAGCTTGCAACCAGAGAGCCGGATAAAAAGCATCCCTTTGGTCACGGAAGAATTGAATATCTTAGCGCAATGATTATTTCTATCATAGTGCTCTATGCAGGTATTACTTCTTTTACGGAATCGGTAAAGAAAATTCTTCATCCGGATGTACCTGATTACAGTGTGGCAGCATTGATTATAGTAACGGCAGGTGTGGTTGTTAAAATTATTCTTGGCAGATATGTAAAAAGCATGGGACTAAAGTATCATTCGGATTCATTGGTTAATTCAGGAGAAGATGCCACATTGGACTCTGTGATATCTGCTTCGACACTGGCTGCGGCAGGAATTTACCTGCTGAAAGGAATTGCACTGGAGGCGTGGCTTGGTGCGGTGATTTCCCTTGTGATTGTCAAAGCAGGTGTTGAAATGCTGCGTGATACTCTGTCAAAAGTACTGGGAGAGCGTGTTGACTTAAGCCTTGCAAAAGCGATAAAAGAAACGGTGCTTTCGTTTTCAGAGGTCAGCGGAGCGTATGATTTGGTTTTAAATGATTATGGACCGGATACATTTAATGGTTCTATCCATATTGAGGTGCCGGACACATTTACGGCAAGAGAAGTGGATGAGTTAAGCCGCACTATCACGGAAAAGGTATATGCTAAGCATAATGTCATTTTAACGGCCATTGGCATTTATTCGGCAAATACGGATAATGAGCAATATGTTCAAATGAAACATAAGATTCAAGAGTTTGTGATTCAGGACGAATATGTATTGCAGATGCATGGATTTTATGTCGATGAGGTGAAGAAAAGTATGCGCTTTGATTTAATTATCAGCTTTGATGCCCCTGACCGGTATGCAGTTTATGAAAAGCTTTATGGAGAGGTATGTAAAATGTACCCTGAGTATACCATTCAGATGATTATGGATACTGATTTCAGTGAATCATAGAAAAGAGGATTTTATGAAGTTTTATTTTGCACCTATGGAGGGAATTGCAGGATATATATATAGAAATGCATATAATGAATATTTTCATGGGATAGACAAATATTTTGCACCTTTCCTGTCAACAAGCTCCGGTGGCGTAAGAAGAATGAAGGAATTTAAGGATATTTTGCCGGAAAATAATCAGGGTATGTATCTTGTTCCACAGCTCTTATCGAATCGGGCGGAGGATTTTGTAAAAGCGGCCAGAGAGGTACAGGCGCTTGGTTATCGTGAGTTGAATCTCAATGTGGGGTGTCCGTCAGGCACGGTAACATCTAAGAAAAAAGGAGCAGGTCTGCTTTTGGATACGGAGAAATTAGATAATTTTCTCTATGAGATATTTGCGCAATGTGCCTCGCTTGGTGTAAATCTGTCCATCAAGACAAGGATAGGTTTTTACGATGTGGAGGAATTTGAGAAAATTCTTGATATCTATAATCAATATCCATTACATGAACTCATTATCCATCCGAGAACCAGAGAAGATTATTACCATGGAAAAATAAAGCCGGAAGCATTCGGATATGCGGTGAGGCGTAGTAAAAACAAGCTTTGCTACAATGGCGATATCTTTCGGGTGGCGGAGTATCAAAAACTTGTCAAAGCCTTTGCCGGTACGAACATGGTAACCGCGGTTATGTTTGGAAGAGGAATCTTAAGAAATCCTTCCCTTATAGATAATATCAACGAGGATAGGGATTGCCCTGACTGGAAAAAGATATTTGCTTTTCATGACAGATTGTATCATGATTATAAGGAATACCTGTCGGGAGATACTAATCTTTTGTTTAAAATGAAGGAAGTATGGCTTCACATGGTAAATGCCTTAGATACCGGTGAAGTAATGCCATCTCATTTCATAAGTGAGGGGCAGGGAGAACGATTTGCCAAAAAGATTAAAAAGAGTAAGAATATTTATGAGTATGACAGCGTCATAAGAGAATTGAAATATTATTTGGGGATTCATTGAGAGTAGATTAAGTGATATTTAATAATTTGGTATTAAAGCTGAGACAGCAAAGGTGGTGTCCGTATACTCAATATTGATGTGACCATTCAGTTTTTCTACGGTCTTGCGGACATTTTTCAGACCGATACCATGAAACAGTCTATTGTCTGCTGTGCCTGATTCTTTTTTGGTAGAAACAAAATCTTGCCCTGATTTGATAATTACTTCACGGTGATTATTTTTTATGCAAATATCGAGGTAGGAGTCTAGTTGTGAAATAGAAAGCTCGATGATGCGCAGCTCCTTTTCAAGTTTCTCGCTGGCTTCTATGGCATTGTCCATCAGATTGCCTAGAATCGTAATCAGCAGATAGTCATCAACAAGAATATTAGAAAAATAACTGCTGAATTGGAACGTGATTTCCTTCTTCAGGCAAAGCTGATATTTAGCATTTAAAATATTGGATATGGAACTGCATGGCGTGTCGATAATGTAGGTGTCGGAAAAATCATTCTGAATTTTTGCAATGTATTTTCGGGCATTGTCACATTCCCCCAGATTAAGATAGCCGTCTATAATAATCAGGTGATTTTTAATATCGTGCCTTATGGAATGCAGTTCTTTTAGTTTTGCGTCAAGACTATCTGCGTAGTCAGCCTCCAATCGGGTTCTTTCCATAGAAATCTTGAACTGTATGTTTTCATTCAGAAGAATGACATACCGGTCGTATATGATGATAAAGATGGCAATAAAAATATATATGGTGGTAAACAGAAGTGGCATAGTAAAGCTGTCCGGCACAATATTTTTGCAGATGTAGAGAGTGATATAACTCAGCATAAGCAGAGACAGGGTGATGATAGCATTAAAAATATATTTGTAAAAACGTTTTAAAGAACCAAGCTTCTTTGAGGTGAGGTATAGGGTGTAGAAAATAAAGATTAATGAGTTGGAAATTATATCTTTATACTCAATATAAAATTCTGAATTTAATGATGTGTTAAAATCTAATAGAATCATTGAATGAAAAATGAACATTGTGGAATATAATATGTGTTTAAAAAGTTCATATTTAATAAAAAGCATCACTGTATCACAAAATGTAGTATAAAAGAACCTTATAGTAAAAAATAATTCTGATAATAAGAATAAAACTATGACAAATATATTGAAATTATAAAACAGAGCTATGATGGAAGATGAAATAAAATAATATGGAATCATGACTATAGAAGGTTTTTTATTCCTTTGGGCAGCCATATATTTGAGCATAAACATATAAATAAAAGTATTACATATATAATCAAATAAAAAATGTTTCATACAAATCCTCGTTTCAAGCAATAATTGATTTTTGCAAGTACAAGTATACCTCAAATAAGTAAAAAAATAAAGAAAAATGTTAATTAGCACCGTTTAGTGTCGAAATGCCACATGTATATTGATTTTGTTGTCTAAAAGTGTTATAAATTGCTAATAAAAGAGAAAGGAGAAAACTCATGAACAAGAACAAGTTTAAAACATTGAATTACGATGAACTGCAAAAGATTGAGGGCGGGTATAGAGGTTTGTTATATGTTAGAAACGCTATACTGAAAGTTTACAAAAAAGTATTTGACTAAAAATGTCTTAGACATTCATTAAGGAATAGGGGAATCGTATGAAGAAATATCAGGGGCTTGCAGTAAGCGTGGGAGTGAGACAAAATAGTTATGAATATCAAGTAGGAGGTGCCTTGTGGCAGAAATATTAGAACATCAGACGCTTGAAATTAATCGCTTAGTCAGTTATAGAGGACTGATTGCTGAAAGTGACATAGAGAATGTGAAGGTAATGATAGAACAGACATTGAAGTCATTGCAGGTTAAGCGTACCACAGGTTACATAACAGCAATATATGCCATGTACAGAGACAAAAGAGATGTCGAGATTCTGGCGGGAATAGATGGAGAAATTACAGAACTTGAGAATCTGACATATAAGCCTGTTTTTAAGCTTGTCAATGCCGTGGTAGCGAAAAATAAGGGAAATAAGAAGGAGGATTTGAAGGAAACATGGGGTAAACTGAGTCAATATGTAGGAGAAAAAGAATTACAACCTACATCAGTTGCCTATTATATTCCTAATAGTGACGGAACGGAAGTAGATATTTACATGGGAATCAGTCAGAACATCCTTTAGTAGCATTTTAATCGTAAACAGTATAACAAAAATTTAAATAAGTTAAGCATGAGATAAGCTTTTTCGGAATGCTGTATCGACTCATATTATTAGTATATTGATACAACAATATATTGTTAAAAGGTCTGATATGGCATTCTGTTTTTATAACCTGATAAGATAAAGGCAGTATGTGATATTTTGAGAAGAGGGCAGGAGAAGAAAACACGGGAAGAGAATATCGGAAGAGGATATAGGGAGAGAATGTGGGAAGAGAACAGGTTATTTGAGAGTGACTGTGCGAAATAGCACTGTTTGTATACCAATCACCACTGAATTATTGATACAAAAGTCAAAATATGCTAAAGTTCGCTATAATAAATGAAAGTTACTATCCCACTGATGTCTGTGAAGTGCAGATGAGGCTTGTCCTTGAATAGTAACGGATAAACAAACATATGAAAAGCTCACGAAATCAGGTGAAAATAATATGAATTATTATTGTGTGAAGCAACATGATATAACGGATTGTGGAGCCGCATGTCTTGCCACAATTGCAAAGCAAAAGGGATATAACATCAGCATTGCGGCGATTCGCGAAATCGCCGGAACAGACAGGCATGGAACGAATGCCTATGGCATTATTAAAGCGGCTGAAAAGCTGGGGTTTACTGCACAGGGGGTTAAGGGGGACAGAGAGGCATTTTTTACTGAATTTCCACTGCCATGCATTGCTCACATGATAGTTGACGGGAGTCTTATGCACTATGTTGTTGTGCACAAAATCACAAAACAGCAGGTTATCATAGCAGACCCGGCTGTCGGCATAGTGAAGCTTACCCCGGAGGAATTTTTTGGCAATGAGGACAATCATCAAGGCTATCAGTGGACGGGGGTATTGATTTTTTTGGAAGTAAATGAAAATTTCCAAAAAGGGGATGAGACAACAGGCATTTTTGAGCATTTTTTCAAGCTCTTGCATCCCCAGAGAAAGCTGTTGGCGCATATATTTGTCTGCTCGCTGATTTACACAATATTGGGCATAATGGGGGCATTTTATTTTAAGGTTCTGGTGGACAGCGTCCTGCCAAATGGATTGAGGGCGACATTGGCGGCAGTTTCCGTCGGTGTCATTATTCTGAGTATATTCAAAGTCATTCTTGAGGCATTTCGTTCGCAATTGCTATTGTACCTCAGCCAGAAATTAGATATAGATTTATTGTTGGGATATTACAGGCATGTGATAGGGTTGCCGCTCCATTTTTTTGGAACCAGAAGAGTAGGAGAAATGATAGCCAGATTTAATGATGCGGGAAAGGTGCGTGATGCCATATCCGGTGCCGCCCTCACCATTATGATAGACACACTGATGGCATTGGCAGGCGCCGTGATTTTATATCTCCAAAGTCCGAAATTGTTTTTGATTGCCCTTATGATGGTGATATTTTATGTGGTAATTGTCGTTTCCTTCCATAGCCGGTATGAGAAGCTGAACAGAAAAGAGATGGAGGACAATGCAGCACTTACCTCATATCTTGTGGAATCTCTTAACGGTATCCAGACAATCAAAGCTTATAATGCAGAACAAAAAGTAAAACTGAATGCGGAAAAGAAATTTGTGAGGCTGCTAAAGAGTGTGTTCCGACTTGGATTTATCGGAAATATTCAGTCATCCTTAAAAACAACGGTGGAGTTGATTGGCGAGGTGTTGATATTATGGGCAGGCAGTATTAGTGTTATCAACGGGCAAATGACAATCGGTGCATTAATTACTTTCAACTCACTCTTAGTATATTTTTTGACACCCGTAAAAAATCTGATTAATCTGCAGCCGCAAGTGCAGACGGCAGTGGTAGCGGCAGACAGACTGGGAGAAATTCTTACTTTAGAGGCAGAAAAGACAGAGAAAGAGTGGCATAAAATATCACCGGAAAATATCTGTGGTGACATAGAAATGAGAAGTGTCAATTTCAGATATGGAACACGAAGACTTGTGCTGGAGGATATCAACTTTAAGATCCATAAGGGGGAAAAGGTAGCATTTATAGGGGAGAGCGGTTCGGGAAAAACCACATTGTCAAAGCTGCTGCTCTATATGTATGTGCCGGAAAGCGGCGATATCATGATAGGCGATTACAATATAGAAGATATTCGGATTGAGACGTTGCGGGAAAGAATCGCCTATATACCACAGGAAACATTCTTGTTTAGCGGAAGCATAAGGGATAACCTTACGCTGGGAGCGGAGGAGATTGAACCGGAGGAGATTTTAAACGCCTGTCGGATGGCTCAGGCACACAGCTTTATCAATGAACTTCCGCTGCGATATGATACATTGTTAGAAGAAAATGGTGCGAATCTGTCCGGTGGACAGAGACAGCGGCTGGCGATTGCCAGGGCACTGTTAAAGAAGCCTGATATTCTGATATTGGATGAAGCTACCAGCCATCTTGATTCCATTACAGAGAAGGCATTGGAAAGTACTATCAATGAGTTTTCCGGTAAAATGACGGTCATCATGATTGCCCACCGTCTAAGCACAGTGAAAAATTGTGACAGAATATTTGTTTTGGAAAAAGGAAGAATTGTGGAGAGTGGAACTCCTGAGGAATTGAAAAAAATCGGTGGCAGGTATGCCGGATTTTTGCGGGAACAGCAGGTTGAGAAGGTAAATCCCGTACAGTGGAAAAACAAAGAAGAGATAGCATGATACAGAAATCATGAAGAGATAATGACAGATGGGAGGCAGACATGATTGAAGCCAATTATTATTGAGATGGATGAGATGACAGACAGTGCGCAGATATATCATGCCAATATTCATCCGGTTGTCATTCGGTTAATCTATATCGTATTGGGGTTGATGTGTGCGGCAATACTGTGGATGTATTTTAGCCGCCTGGAAACTGTGATAAAGGCGCAGGGGCAGATGGTATATCGGGAGACAGATGGCGACGGTGCATTGATGTATGTTACATCGGATGTAGGGGGAACGTATTATGCGGAAATCTATATCAAAGCTGCAGATATCAGCAGTCTGAAAAAAGGGCAGAAGGTTAAGCTCACATTGGCATCTTATCCGTCGGGTGAGTATGGGGCGGTTACAGGATATGTCGAGAATATCGTAAAGAATCTACTGTCAGAAGATGGTCAAAGAACGGAATACTATGTGGTGAGGGTTAAATGTGAAGAAAACAATGCTGTATTACAAAACATTGAACAACAAAAAGGAGAGTTGGGGTTGTCCGTTGACGGAATGAATTGTGAGGCAAAGATTATTACCGGAAGGCAGAGAATCATCCGCTATATATTATCACAGATCGGGCTGGCTGTGTAAAAATGGCTGTATGTGAATTATAACGAATAAAAAACCGCTGTTTTGCAGCGGTTTTTTGGATTGCATATTTTTATCATAAATGTTAAAATAACTTGGTTGATGATAAATAGTAAATCTTTTAACTATTTATGGATGGCTGTATCACAGCAAGGTTTGTGATGTGCCGGAGGTGCAAAATGATTATACTAAAAGAAAATAATTTGGATATAGATACTTATCTTGAGCTTCGGGCTTCCGTGAACTGGAAAACGTTATCCCGGCCACAGGCTGAAAAGGCGTTGGCACACAGTTTGTTTACTGTTTGTGCCTACGAAGGGGACAGACCGGTAGGGATGGGAAGAATCGTGGGAGACGGTGTTGTCATTGATTACATTCAGGATTTGGTAGTAAGGCCTGACAGGCAGGCAAAGGGAATAGGAAGAAAAGTAATTGAGAGACTGATTGCGTATGTAAAAGAGACAAAACTGGAGGATACGGAGATTATGCTCTGTCTTATGTGTGCAAAGGGACGGGAAGAATTTTATAAAAAATTTGATTTTATGGCTCGGCCTACCGATTCACTGGGACCGGGAATGATACAGTATATAAAATGAGATAAACATTATAAGACGATACAAGATAATATGAGGCGATACGGAATAATACAAAATGATATAATATAAAACAATGAGATACTATATAAAATAATAAATGACGACATAAAACGATATAAGATAATGCAAAGCAATATAAGATGATATAAAACGATATGTAACAGGATAGAGAGTGGGAAAGCGGGTGATTATTTGCAGGAATATATTACTATATATCTGATTCGGCATGCAAGGCAAAATAGTCCGCTGTGCAATGTGAATGTGGAGCTGGCGGAAGAGGGAATCATACAGAGCCGGCTGTTGGGACAGAGATTGAAGCATTATGAGATAGACAGGGTATATTCCAGTCATCTGACACGTGCTGTGATGACGGCGGATATTGTGAGAGATGAGCTTGGCATGAAATGCGACAAAGAAGAGGTAGGGGTTTGTATCATAGAAGATTTGCAGGAGACAGATTTCGGAGAACTGACAGGACTTTCGGACGAAGTCCTGAAGGTAAAATATGCCGCTTATTTTGCGGCAAGAGATATGCTGTGTGAAGACTTAAGAATCCCCGGAGGGGAAAATGGACAAGAGGTATATTTACGCATGAGCAGGGCCATGAATCATATCATTGAAAATGCGTTGGAGAAAAGAAGTAGTGCTGTAGCCGTTGTCTCTCACGGCGGTGCCATCAGATGTTATCTGGCTGGTATTCTTGGCATGCCCTGGTCACATCGGTTTATGATAGCTAAAAATATGGAAAATACAGCGATAATGGAACTTAGGTTTCACATAGCGAATCAAGTTATATCTGTGGAGAGATTGAATGATTATGCACATCTCGAAGGACATGAAGAACTGCTCAGAAAGCATTTTAAATAGGGAACGAATAGAAGATAGAATAGAATTAAATGATAGAAGAATAATAAAAAGTATCAGTCTGTAAAGAAAGGTGTTAGGTAAATTATGTCATCTGAGGTAACAAAAAAATATGATGCCAACAGTATTTCAGTGTTAGAGGGACTGGAGGCAGTCAGAAAAAGACCGGGAATGTATATCGGAAGCGTATCTACAAAGGGACTTAATCATTTGATTTATGAGATAGTAGATAATTCCGTGGATGAACATCTGGCAGGACATTGCAGTGAGATTAGCGTCACATTGGAAAAAGATGGTACGGCGATTATCAGTGATAACGGACGAGGCATTCCGGTAGGAATCAACGAAAAGACAGGGCTTCCGGCTGTTGAGGTGGTGTTTACCATGCTTCATGCAGGTGGTAAATTTGGTGACGGCGGCTACAAAATATCAGGAGGACTGCATGGTGTGGGGGCATCGGTGGTAAATGCCCTGTCAGAATGGCTGGAGGTTACCATTAAATCAGAGGGAAAGGTATATCTTCAGCGTTACGAGAGGGGAAAGGTAATGTACCCGTTAAAAGAGACAGGTACGTGCAGAAAAAGTGATACGGGCACCACAGTACGCTTTCTGCCTGATGCGGAAATATTTGAAAAGACATACTTTAAGGCGGAGCAGATTAAGAGCAGACTTCATGAAACTGCATATTTGAATCCCGGACTTACCATTCATTTTCAGAATAACAGATTTTTGGAAGAAGAAAAGCTTGTCTTTCATGAGGAGGATGGAATAAAGGCCTATGTAAAGACCTTGAACAGCGGAAAAGAGACACTTCATGATGTGATATATTTTAAAAAAGAATCGGAGGGGATTGAGGTAGAGGCGGCTTTTCAGTTTGTAGATGAATTTCAGGAAAATATAATGGGATTTTGCAACAATATCTACACTCAGGAGGGAGGCACTCATATCACAGGTTTCAAGGCGAAATTTACCACCATTATCAATCAGTATGCAAAAGAACTGGGGATTCTGAAGGAAAAGGATGCTAACTTTACGGGGTCTGATGTGCGCAACGGAATGACAGCAGTTATCGCCGTGAAGCATCCTGAACCGAGATTTGAGGGACAGACAAAAACCAAGCTGGATAATCAGGATGCCGGAAGAGTAGTGGCAGACATCACCGGTGAAGAGGTGGTGCTGTACTTTGACAAAAATCTTGAGGATTTAAAGAAGGTCATCAGCTGTGCGGAAAAATCGGCTAAGATAAGGAAGGCGGAGGAGAAAGCGAAGACAAACCTTCTTGTAAAGCAGAAGTTTTCTATAGGTGGCAACGGCAAGCTGGCGAACTGTGAGAGCAGAGTCGCCAGCGAGTGTGAAGTGTTTATCGTGGAGGGAGATTCAGCCGGCGGTTCGGCAAAAATGGCAAGAAACAGAAAAATTCAGGCAATAATGCCAATCAGAGGTAAGATTCTTAATGTGGAGAAGGCCAGTATGGATAAGGTGCTTGCCAATGCAGAGATTAAAGAAATGATTAATGCCTTCGGCTGTGGTTTTTCAGAGGGGTATGGCAACGATTTCGATATCACAAAGTTAAGATATCATAAGATTATCATCATGACAGATGCAGATGTGGACGGCGCCCATATTGACACGCTGCTGTTGACTTTTTTCTACCGGTTTATGCCGGAGCTGATTACCCACGGGCATGTGTATATCGCTATGCCACCATTGTATAAGGTAGTGCCGAAAAAAGGGGAAGGAGAATATCTGTATGACGATAAGGCACTTGAAAAGTATCGGAAAAATCATACGGGATTTACATTGCAGAGATACAAAGGTCTGGGCGAGATGGACGCAGAACAACTCTGGGAGACAACATTGAATCCGGAGACGAGAATCTTAAAGCAGGTGGAGATAGAAGATGCTTATCTGGCCTCTGAGGTTACGAGCATGCTGATGGGAACGGATGTCCCACCGAGAAGACAGTTTATTCATGACCATGCACATGATGCGGAGATTGATGTGTAATCGTGAATTGTAATAATAAAACATACAGAAAGGGTAGAAGAATATGGCGGAGCAGATTATAAAAACGGAATATTCGGATGTGATGCAGAAATCCTATATTGACTATGCCATGAGTGTCATTTGTCAGAGAGCATTGCCGGATATCAGAGATGGCTTGAAGCCTGTTCAGAGAAGAGTGCTATATGCCATGGACCAATTGGGGCTCAATTATGATAAGCCTCACAGAAAGTCGGCGCGTATCGTGGGAGATACTATGGGTAAATATCACCCTCATGGCGACAGCTCTATCTACGAGGCACTGGTGGTGCTTGAGCAGGATTTCAAAAAGGGAATGGCTTTGATTGACGGACACGGTAACTTTGGTTCCATAGAGGGTGATGGTGCCGCAGCCATGCGTTATACGGAAGCAAAACTGAAAAAGTTTACACAGGAGGTCTACTTAGCTGACCTCGATAAAGATGTGGTGGATTTTGTCCCGAATTTTGATGAGACAGAAAGAGAGCCAGAGGTACTTCCTGTACGGGTGCCAAATGTGCTGATAAATGGTTCGGAGGGAATTGCCGTAGGTATGACCACTAATATTCCTACGCACAATCTCGGAGAGGTAATAGACGCAGAGATTGCCTATATGGACAATAATCAGATAACGAATGCCGGGTTGATGGAGTACGTAAAGGGACCTGATTTTCCCACAGGCGGACTGGTGGTCAACAAAAGCGAGCTTCTTAACATATACGAGACAGGCCAGGGGAAAATTAAGCTGAGAGGTAAGGTTACGCTTGAGAAGGCGGAGAAAAAGTCAGAGAGGGACAAGCTTGTCATCAGTGAAATACCCTATACCATGATTGGAGCGGGTATCAGTAAATTTATCACAGATGTATGTGATTTGATTGAGACAAAGAAGACACAGGATATTGTGGACGTCTCGAATGAATCTTCAAAAGAGGGAATCAGAATTGTATTAGAGCTTAAGAAAAATGCGGATGTGGATAAGCTGATTAATATGTTGTATAAGAAAACGAAGCTCGAGGATACCTTTGGTGTCAATATGTTAGCGATTGTTGACGGAAGACCGGAGGTATTAAGTCTGAAAGGCATCATTGAAAACAGTGTCAAATTCCAGTACGAAATCCAGACAAGAAAGTACAATACACTTCTGAAAAAAGAGCTTGAACAGAAGGAGATAAAGGAAGGTCTGATACGGGCATGCGATATGATAGACCTGATTATTGAGATATTGCGGGGGAGCCATAGTATTAAGGATGCCAGAAATTGTCTTGTCCATGGTGATACAAGTAAGATTACCTTTAAACACAAAGAGTCGGAATTGTATGCCTCTAACCTTAATTTTACCGAAAAGCAGGCACAGGCTATCCTTGATCTGAGATTATACAAGCTGATTGGCCTGGAGATACTTGCCCTGCAGAAGGATTATGAGGGCATTGTGGAAAGAATTGCCGGATATGAGGAGATTTTGAATAACAGAAAGGCAATGATCAAGGTAATCAAAAAGGAGCTTCTTGCCATTAAAAAAGAATATTCAGTGGCAAGGCGAACTGTCATAGAAGATGGAAAAGAAGCGGTATTTGAGGAGGCGAAATTTGTTGAGCAGGAAGTGGTATTCCTGATGGACAGATTTGGCTATGCCAAGACGATAGATACTGCTGTATATGAGAAGAATAGGGAGTCGGCAGACAGTGAGTATAAATACGTATTCCGATGTATGAATACGGATAAAATATGTATCTTTACGGATAATGGCAATCTGCATCAGCTTAAAGTCAATGATGTTCCGCTGGTGAAATATAAGGATAAGGGAACACCGGTTGATAATTTAAGTAATTATGACAGTAAAGAGGAAAATATTGTCTTTATTGTTGATACGACGGGCATGAGAGATAAAAAACTACTGTTTACCACAAAGCTTGGCATGATGAAGCTTGTTGACAGTGAACAGTTCAATGTATCGAAAAAGACTGTGGCAGCCACAAAGCTGAATGAGGAGGACAAACTGGTCAGTGTGGCGGTGACTGATGTAATAGTCAGACCGACAGGAACAGATACCGGAAAAGCAATAGGAAATCCGCTAACAGAACTTTCAGGAGTGACTGCTTTAGACGGGCAGGAGATGGAATGGGAACAGCTGGGACTGGATACTTTAGGAGGAATGATAAGCGGGGGCTTCGGTGAGTCTGACGATGATGACAATACACAGGATGATAGCGAGTATGATGTTACGCAAGACTATGACGATTATGAAGTGATACGGAACGAAAATGTGCCGTTGGAGTTATTCACAAAACAAATGGTAGTGCTGCAGACAGAAAAGGGAATGTTTCTCAGGTTTTCACTGCAGGAGATACCGGAGAAGAAAAAAGGCGCTGTAGGTGTGAGAGGAATCAAATTGAATGACGGCGATGCCGTTACCGATGTATATGTGCTTGATGCCGGTGATAATATGGTGATTGAATACAAAGGCAGAGAAGTGGAACTCAGAAAAATAAAAACAGCGAAGCGCGATACGAAGGGGACAAAAATCAAGGTGTGAGGGTACCGTATTCAAAAAAAGTAAAAATTAATCAAATTGTAATATTATGTCAAAGCCCGGTCACAGGAGTGAACAGGCTTTGACCTTTATAGAAGGCGAAAGTCCGCAATAAAGGCGGAGTGGAAAAAAATATAAAAATTTGTATTTTTTGTGAATATTTTTTAAAAAATATGTCAAAAAAGTACTTGCAACCATGAAATGAATAATATATAATATGCTTATTGGTGGGTTTGGCAGAAGGTAGAAGGTAGAAGGCAGATTCGTCAATAAAATAAAATAAAGAAAGGGATGGATTTAGAAAAATGAGAAAATCTATTAAAAAAGTAGCTGCTTCATTGATGGCAGCAACAATGGTTCTCGGAACAGTTTCTATGGCATTTGCTGAAGA
>CACXFV010000087.1 GCA_902767015.1 uncultured Lachnospiraceae bacterium
CTCGTACTCAACGTGAGCTGTAGAGATTGTGATACCTCTTTCTCTCTCTTCCGGAGCCTTGTCGATATTCTCGAAATCAACAGCTGCGTTTCCTGCAACTCTCTCAGCAAGTGTCTTTGTGATAGCTGCTGTTAAAGTTGTCTTACCGTGGTCAACGTGTCCGATTGTACCAATATTACAATGTGGTTTGGTTCTTTCAAATTTAGCTTTAGCCATTTTGCGTAAATCCTCCTTACAAATCTTCTTAATTTTTATTATGCCCTTGGTAGGGTTCGGCTATTTAAAATTATATTGCATTCCGGTTATAATTTCAAGTATTATTTTACCTTAAATTACCATATTTTATACTTGTTTTCTACACAAAGATGCAATTTTACATATTTTTTAATATATCTATCTTTTAAATACCAGTCATTTACCATTTTCTGCAGAAGAAAAAATTTCGTCTGCAAAAAAATGACTACTGACATTATCACTATTTTGCCTTCGTAGCAATAACCTTTTCCTGTACTGACTTTGGTACCTGCTCATATCTCTCAAAGAACATAGAGTAGTTACCACGTCCCTGTGTCTTTGAACGTAAGTCTGTAGAGTATCCGAACATCTCAGCAAGCGGAACATATGCTCTTACAATCTTTCCGCCGCCTAAATCGTCCATACCTTCAATACGTCCACGACGAGCATTCACGTCACCGATTACATCACCCATGTATTCCTCCGGCATTGTAATCTCAACCTTCATGATTGGCTCTAACAATACAGCATCACCCTTGTTCATAGCATCCTTGAACGCCATAGAACCTGCAATGTGGAATGCCATTTCTGAAGAGTCGACTTCATGGTAAGAACCATCGAATACAGTAGCCTTTACACCGAGTACAGGGAAACCGGCTAAAATACCTGCCTGCGCAGCTTCTTCAATACCCTCACCTACAGCCGGGATATACTCCTTCGGAATCGCACCGCCGACGATAGCTGATTCAAACTTGAATGTCTCTTCGCCATTCGGATCCATCGGCTCAAAACGAACCTTACAGTGTCCGTACTGACCACGACCACCTGACTGCTTTGCATACTTGCTGTCTACCTCAACAGTCTTTGTAAATGTCTCCTTGTATGCAACCTGAGGTGCACCAACGTTGGCATCTACTTTAAATTCACGGAGCAATCTGTCTACAATGATCTCAAGGTGAAGCTCACCCATACCTGCGATAATTGTCTGACCTGTCTCCTTATCTGTATGCGCTCTGAAAGTAGGATCTTCTTCTGCCAGCTTTGCCAAAGCCTCACCCATCTTGCCCTGACTGTCTTTCGTCTTAGGCTCGATAGCAAGCTCAATAACAGGCTCCGGAAATTCCATCGACTCAAGAATAACAGGATGCTGTTCATCACAGATTGTATCACCTGTTGTTGTAAACTTAAATCCTACTGCTGCTGCAATATCTCCTGAGTAAACCTTATCAAGTTCCTCTCTCTTGTTAGCATGCATCTGAAGAATACGTCCAACACGCTCCTTCTTATCCTTTGTCGCATTTAAGACATAAGAACCGGAGTTCATTGTACCTGAGTAAACTCTGAAGAATGCTAACTTACCAACAAATGGGTCTGCCATAATCTTGAACGCTAAAGCAGAGAATGGCTCTTCATCTGAAGAATGTCTCTCAACTTCGTTACCGTCAAGGTCAACACCCTTGATATCAGGGATATCTGTCGGTGCCGGCATATACTCAAGAACAGCATCAAGAAGCTTCTGGACACCCTTGTTTCTGTAGGCTGAACCACAGCAAACAGGGATTGCAGCACATTCACATGTCGCTTTTCTTAATACTTTCTTCATTTCTTCTACTGTAGGCTCTTCACCTTCGAAGAATTTCTCCATCAGGTCATCATCTAACTCACAGATTTTTTCTACAAGCTGTTCATGATATTCATTTGCCTGATCTTTCATATCATCAGGAATCTCTGTTACTGTGATGTCATCGCCTTTATCATCATTATAGATATAAGCCTGCATCTCAAATAAGTCGATAATTCCCTTAAATTCGTCCTCTTTACCAATCGGTAACTGAAGACAGATTGCATTTTTACCTAAACGTGTTCTGATCTGCTCTACTGCTCCGTAGAAGTTAGCGCCTAAGATGTCCATCTTATTGATAAATGCCATTCTAGGTACGTTATAGGTGTCCGCCTGACGCCATACATTTTCTGACTGAGGCTCTACTCCGCCTTTAGCACAGAATACACCAACTGCACCATCAAGTACACGAAGCGAACGCTCAACCTCAACCGTAAAGTCAACGTGTCCCGGTGTATCAATAATATTGATACGATGCTCTAAAGCACCAGGAGCCGGCTTTGTCTCCTTCTCCAGTGTCCAGTGACATGTTGTGGCTGCGGAAGTAATTGTGATACCTCTTTCCTGTTCCTGCTCCATCCAGTCCATGGTTGCAGTACCTTCATGAGTATCACCAATTTTATAGTTAACACCGGTATAGTAAAGAATACGCTCTGTCAGTGTAGTCTTACCAGCATCAATATGAGCCATAATACCGATGTTTCTTGTTCTCTCTAATGGATATTGTCTTCCAGCCAAGGTTCTTCCTCCTTATAAAATTTATTAATCAAATTTAGCATAAATCCTATCAAAAGCCGCAAAAAACCGTGGCAAAAGCAAAGCCTTCACCCGGAATCTGCCATTGCTCTATTAGAATCTATAATGAGCGAAGGCCTTATTTGCCTCTGCCATCTTATGCATATCTTCTTTCTTCTTAACAGATGCACCTGAATTATTAGCTGCATCAAGAATCTCATTTGCTAATTTTTCTTCCATTGTCTTCTCTCCTCTTTTACGAGAATACAATGTAAGCCAACGAAGTGCTAAAGCCTGTCTTCTGTCCGCTCTTACCTCGATTGGTACCTGATATGTTGCACCACCGATACGTCTTGCCTTTACCTCAAGAACAGGCATCACATTATTCATAGCCTCTTCAAACACCTCAAGTGCCGGCTTTCCTGCACTTGCTTCAATTCTCTCAAATGCACCGTAAACAATCTTCTGTGCTACACCTTTCTTACCATCTAACATTATATTATTGATAAGCTTTGTAACCACTTTATTGTTGTACAATGGATCTGCTAATACGTCTCTTTTTTGAGTATGTCCTTTACGTGGCACGGTTCTTCCCTCCTTAAATATA
>CACXFV010000088.1 GCA_902767015.1 uncultured Lachnospiraceae bacterium
CTCTCGAACTTCACTCATGATATCACAGTTATCACAATATTGCAATTTTGTTTTTCACTCCTAAATGCAATGGTATCATGTAAATGTGAAAAGGCTGCTGTAGGATATTCTTCTATCCCACAGCAGCCTCTCATCAACACGGTTGCTCTTATGTCTGCTTTATATCCCCATCATGCAACCTTGTCTCACATCCTGCTTAGCCGCCAAATGCCACTTTATATCCTGCCATTTTCTTAAGCAATTTTACTGCATCTGCAGCAGCAACTTTATCATTTCCATCTACATCGCAGGCAAACTCATCAATTTCCACCTTATAGCCTGCCATATACTGCTTAATCAAAACCATATCTGCTGAATTTACAACTCCATCGCCATTTGCATCGCCATAAATCCATTTATCCTTTGAAATCATTTCATCCTCTGTGATCACATAAATACTAAAATGTTCTGTTGTAAACTGCAACATACCATCCACAAGCTCTGCCTTCATGTTAGTCAATTCGCCGTTTTTCTCCAGACGGTATATTCTGCATCCCTTTCCATTATATCCGAAAGGTATGGGAACCTTAACAGTTACCTCTTTATCCGGCTGAACCTTTTCCTCCTTTGTATTCGTCAGAGAAATATCATATACCTCGTATTTTATGTCGGTAACTTCCTTGGTGTAATCTACAACGGCATTTTCAATCACATTCTTGACTTCTTCGATCTCTTGGATTACTGCCTCGTCATCAGTGTCCTTTTCCATTACCTTTGTCACAAAGCTTACATCCTCTTCAATACTGTCTTTCTCAAATGTCAGCTGTATTCCATCATCCGAAACCACTTCCTGATATATTTCCTTTTCTTCTTCAACCGGATTGATTGGAGCGTCAGGCTCATCAGGTTCAGTCGGTTCGTCAGGTTTTTCAGGTTCAATCGGTTCATCAGGGTTGTCAGGGTTAAACAACTCGGTGTAGGCACTCGGCGCCACATCTGTTATCATGTCACTTTTGCCAAAGACTATCATACTTCCCTTTGTATCACCATCCCAGTTGATATAATAATCAGAGGAAGGCACTGTATTCTTCTTGATCATGACATTTGGCGTCTGTATTTTCTCATATTGATCACTCTGTTTAATCCCCGCAGCTTTCACCTTTTGGAGATTATCATATGTTGTCGTATCACCAGGTTGTGAATCACCCACATAATTATTGAAAATCATCATGGAGCCTAATGAAAAATCATCATAATAGCAGGTAATCTTATACCAGCCGTTTCCTTCCTCTTCCATCTTTGCACCGGGATAAATCGGCTCGAAAGAAAGACCTTTTTCATTTTCCTTTAGCACACATTTTTCCGGCGGAAGTACATCATACTCCCAGGCTATTCCTTCTTTTACCCATACACCTACATCTTCCCAGTCGCCGGCATTATAGAAATGATAAGTCACTGCCTGTCTGTTACTGTATCCTAATTTTTCATACATCATATCAATATAAGACTGCGGAGGCTGCGCTGTTAAGCTCTCACTTTTTCCAAGTACTATCACACTTTCTCTTGCATTACCATCCCATTCCAAATAATAATCTGATGATTTTACTGCATTTCGAAGTATCATAATGTTTGGCGTCTGTATTTTTACGGCAGTATCGCTTAATGTAATTCCCGCATCTCTTAGTTTTTGGATATCTGCCTCACTCGTTGTAATGTTTTCCACAGCATCACCCACGTAATTATTGAAGAGCATCACAGCACCTTTGCCCTGCAGATTTTCAAAAGAGCATGTCACTTTATACCAGCCGCCTCCTTCAGGTATCATTCTTGCTCCAGGAAAAATCGGATATCCTTTATCATTCAAGACACATTGTTCCGTCAGAAGTGCGTTGCGCTCCCATGCTAATCCTTCGAAGATCCATGCTCCCACGGTATCCCAGTTCTCTTTATTGTAGAAGTGGAAGGTAACCAGTTCATTGCCATTGTCTACAACCGGATTATCATCTTCATCAATATCCTTCAGCTCCTCTTCCGTTAATGTTCCCATAAGCTTCTTGTATAATATATTTTGCCTTTTGACAATATCCGGCAATTCAGATACCTTCAGACTGTCCGCCGACCAACCGTAATCTGCATATTCGTCCGCCGTTACATACTGTGTTTCATCAGCATATCCAACCCAACTAAATCGGTAATTCACCACCTGATTTTCTTCATCCAGAATCAATACGGCACCAGTTGTGGTATCAAAGTACACCGTAACCATCATCTCTTCATCATTTTCAATTCTAAACATAGTCTGATTGTCATCAAAAACCCGTGTACCAAGGCAAAGCTGATGCCACCATCCATTTTCTACACTAATATCATCAATTTTCAATATTCTGAAACGATTATTCCATTCACTTTCTTCATCAAACGGATTCACCTTAATTGTCTTCGCATATACTCCTTCAAATTCTGTTGCATTCATGATGTTCTTTCTTGAGAGCGGCTCCCAACTGGTAACACCACCGGCCAATGTATAGTAAACCCGTCCGTCCTGCACATCATTTTCAGACAATTCTTTCCCCGGAATTTCGACACCACTTCCTGCCAAAAGATATGTCAGTTTTTTCTGATCCGCATATCTGCTGATTGCTATTGTATCCTGCTGGTTGCTTTTTACTTTTTTCAATTTATTATTTACCAACTCATAGATATCACAGCCTGTGCTTGCAAACTGCTCAGGTACCGGTATGTTAATGGTGACTTCACCTGCTTCCTGAAGATTTCCCATAGCGTCTGTAATACTGATATCGTACATTACAAAATCGATGTCCGCATCTAGTGAACCATACTCTTGAATATCCTCCACAATTCCGTCATAGCTTGCATCCCCCTCTTTCAGTGACTGAACACGGAGTTCTGAGCCTTCCGGTATTCCCGATTTGACGCCTACTACCTCAAATCCATTGTCTGATTTCAGATTCACAATATCCTCCAGTATAACATACTGAAAACCATTTTCAAGCGCATATTGCTCTGCCACAGAGTCTCTGTTACAGTAGATTTCTGCATTACTGCCATCTAATATGCCCTCACCTATCTCTTCCACACCGGCCGGAATTACCACTTTATTTAACTGATAACAATTTGCAAAAGCCAAAGCTCCTATACTTTTCACACTGTCAGGTATCACTACCTCTTTTAACGAAAAGCATTCTCCAAAGGCATATTCACCAATGTCTTCCAATCCTTCTGAAAGTTTCAGACTGTTAATACCAGAAGCTTGAAATGCTCCCTGTCCGATCAGTTTTACCGTATCCGGCATACTGACCTGATTTAAATTCATGCATGCATAAAACGCTTGTTCCTGTATCTCTGTAACCGATGCAGGTAATGTTACTTCTGTCAGTGCATAACATCTCGCAAATGCATTTGCCCCGATCACTTCGGTTCCTTCTGCCACCTCATAGACGGTATCCTGCTTATAGCGAGGATAATAAATTAATTTTTTACCATCTTTACTGTATAAGACACCTTCTACCGCCTTATACACCTGATTATTTTCTGCCACTGTTAACTGTGCATTGCTAAATGTCTCCAAAAATGAGTTGTCAATGCTCTCAACACTTTCCGGTATTTTTATCCTCTCTACCGTATCACCATTGTCAATAAAATAACCATTCAGTTCTTTGATACCATTACTAAAAACAATTTCCTTCAGATTCGTGCAGGAAGAAATTCCTGTACCCTCCACATGAATCAGGTTTGCCGGCATAACAATTTTTTCAAGATTACGGCATCTTGTAAATGCCCCCTGACCAATGTTCTTCGTGCTTTTCGGCACGGTATAACTGTCTGCTGCTTTAGCAGACGGATATAGCCATAAGCTTTCCTTATCTTTGTCAAATAATACGCTATCCTGGCTGCTGAAATTTTCATTACCCTCAGCCACATTGATCTCTTCCAGTTTTCTAACACCAGTAAATGCGTCTTCTTTAATATCGTTCACAGCTGCCGGTATATTAAGCTTCTTCAGATACAGACAGTTATTAAATGCCAGACCGCTAATTCCGGTAACATCCTGAGGAATCGAAAATTCCTCTGCCCTCTTTCCGGAAGGATACAGGTACAGGTTCTTTTCCCCGCCATTGTTTGTATATAAAACTCCATCCTCACTATAGAAAACTTTGTTCTGAGCTGCTACATTGACAGTATTCAGCTTATAACAGTTGAAGAAAGCATCTTCACCGATTTTCTCAAGGCTTTCCGGCAGCTCTATCTTCTCGAGACTATAACAGTTTTTAAAGGCATTCGCCTTAATTTCCTTTACACCCTCCGGTATGACAATCTCCTTCGGTTCACCTCTGTAGCCTGTTATGACAGAGCCATCCTTTGATATTCTGTAACTCGTGCTCACATCAACATCATCTCCGTTGAGCACAGCATTCAGTTCCTCCACTTTATCTGCCAGATCATACGGAATCTCTGTCCACACTTTATCTGACGGCCATTCTATTTCTGATGTGGCAAATTCTTCAACGGTAGTATACGGTGACTCACCATCAAATCCTACCCAGCTAAACCGGTATGGCACGTCATTGCCCTCCTGATCTCTTATGACAACGGCCCCTGTCTCTGGTTGAAGATAAATGGTTGCCTCTAGCTCCGTCTGATTCTCCACCCTGAAGCTTGTCTGGTTATCCCCATACACATCCGTGCCCAGACAGAGTGAACCTGCCCATGGATTTAAATAGGTAACATCATCCAGGCGCAGCACCTTGAATCGATTCAACCACTCCTGATCCTCAGAGTATGCCGGAAATGTCATATTGATTTCATATACTCCCGGAATCTCTTTTTCCTTTAACTCATTCACTGACGCAAGCGGGCTCCATGCCTCAGGTGTTGAACCACCCGCAACAGTATAATGGACAACACCCTTCTCAACATCGGCTTCATTAAAGTACCCTTCACTGTCAACAGCAAAG
>CACXFV010000089.1 GCA_902767015.1 uncultured Lachnospiraceae bacterium
GCAGGACTGTGGTCTATGTAGTCCTCCGCCATACATTCCATGATAAAGTCGTAATTGTGATTGATATATCCTTCCACAAAAAAGCGAATTACCAGTTCTTTGTTATCCATAATTGTTGTTCCTCCTTGTCGTTAAGATTTATGTGTTTGCTATCATTGTAGGCGCAAATTTGTATATTATATACTAAAATTTCTTTATACCTGTTCGTGCCCAAACTGAAATTTACAAGTGCCTTAATTAAATGAATGATTTATCTTGTCACTCATTAAAATAACAGAGATATCCTCCAAAGATTCTTTTGCAACAAACTTACCCGTATGAACTTCAATTATATCTTCTACACAAGAGACAATTTCACTAAACGCATAGGTATTTCCACCAAAATAAGTTCCTTTATTTACATATACCGAACATTTACCATAAATAATGTCATTCTGAGCCACATAATCTTCTTCTCTTTTTGCAAGAATACCTAATGACTTATTCTTATTAAAGAAACCATATCTACCATTCTTTTCAAAGCATATTAAGTTTTTATACCTTCCAACAATTTTGATATTTCTGATTACACTATGCCTAAAACTATTCATAGAAACATCACATACTTTTCCTAAGTAATCATCTATTGAAATACTGCTTTTATCTGATAAATCACCCGCAATTTTCTTTTCCTCCAAGCTAGATATAGGTAAATCAAAATCATCTCTTACCAACTGATCCAATGTAAGATTGTAGAAATCTGCTATTCTTAAAAGTAACTGCACATCAGGAATCGAAGTTCCATTTTCCCATTTTGATACCGCCTGTCTGCTAACACCAAGCTCTTCAGCAAAACCTTCTTGAGTCAGATTGTTCATCTTTCTGATAATAGTTATTTTTTCATTTAGTAACATGATTGTTACCTCCTTTGCTTAATTATGCCGTAATAATACAAAACATCTATTATTCATTCAAGAAAGTTTTGTTTACATTGTGCTACTGTTAGTTGCATAAGCCAAATTCTTAAGAAACTTCAAATCTTCTGTTGCTTTCAATCTCTCCGCAAGACTTAAATTTGTCATCTTACTTGCAAAGATAAAATTTCAATTTGATTAACAATCACTGTTCTAATTTTTTCCATCAAATGCATATTTCTCAACATATGTCATCATGGTATTATTTCTCCAGCCATGTGCCAAAACAAGCATCAAAAGAGATATATAAACTATTAATGATTCTCTCATCACAAATCCTGCCACAAAAACACCTACAATACAAATCCCGATGAATACCATAATAGCAACATGGTCTTTTAACCATTTTTTCTTATAGAACTCCTGCTTTTCTTTTAAACTAAATGCACTCGCCTTTAGCGTTTCCTTAATGTTTGTCTCTGCCATTTCTCTATACTCCTCCGTGGATAATTTTTTACCACTCAGAAGTTCATTAATGGTCATGCCATACATATTGCTAAGTTCCTCTAACATCTCAACAGGTGGTATATAATTTCCAGTCTCCCAGCGAGAGATAGTCTTATTTGTTACTCCCAGTTTTTCTCCAAGCTCTGCTTGTGTCAGATTGTTTTCCTTTCGAAGCTCTGCAAGAAAGCTTCCCATCTTTAACATATCCATTAAATCGCCTCCGTTTTTGTGATGGCTATAATCTACATCGAAAACATTAAAATGTCTTTACCATAAACAGCGAATCCTCGTAAATTCAATGAAATCAAGCATTCTCAGTTTATGTCCAATGCCATTAGACATTCGCATTTTTATTAATTGCACCGAAAATAGGAAATTAACAATTCTGCAAATTCAAATTCTTGCATGCTTTCACACTCTCTGTAAGACTGAAATTTTCTGTTGCTTAATAATCAAGCGATCCGCCATAATCGTTCCAATCACCAAACATTTTCCTGTTTCTGACTGCTTAATTAATTTTCCGAGCATATATCAAAAACAGTTCTATCCTTCTTCTTATCACGCTGAATAGAGTCAATCATAAATCCTTCACATTTAAATATCCCGGAGTATGATACTCCGGGATAAAATCAGTTTTCTATAATCTATTTGAAGAAGAGCCTTTATCCTTCGATGGCAATATACTTTTTGTCCTCTATCTGAGTTTTCCTTTCTTCTGGTTTTGGAATGGACAATCTCAAGACAC
>CACXFV010000090.1 GCA_902767015.1 uncultured Lachnospiraceae bacterium
CACATCTCCCAGCCGTTCATAAACATCTCAAAACGCTCCACATACTCCGGATTATCCGGTTTTTTCTTTGTGAGCGGTGATATCTCAATCGGATGATCCATAATAAAGGTCGGCTGGATCAAATGCTCCTCTACAAATTCCTCAAAGAAAAGATTCAATATATCTCCCTTCTTATGTCTGTCCTCATACTCCACATGCTTTTCATCTGCAATCTTCCTTGCGTCTTCTAAGGTCTTAATTTCATTCCAGTCAACACCTGCATATTTCTTGACAGCATCGACCATCGTAAGTCTCTCAAAAGGCTTCGAAAAATCCATCTCGATGCCATTATAGACAATCGTAGTGGTTCCCAGCACTTCCTGTGCCACATAACGATACATATTCTCTGTGAGATCCATCATTCCATTGTAATCTGTATAGGCCTGATAAAGTTCCATGAGTGTAAATTCCGGATTATGTCGTGTATCAAGTCCTTCATTTCTAAATACTCTTCCTATCTCATACACTCTCTCCAAGCCACCGACAATCAGTCTCTTCAAATACAATTCGAGAGAGATTCTAAGCTTCAAATCTTCATCGAGCGCATTAAAATGCGTCTCAAATGGTCTGGCAGCAGCACCACCCGCATTAGATACCAGCATTGGCGTCTCGACCTCCATAAATCCCTGAGTATCTAGGAATCTTCTGATAGCACTGATAATCTTTGAACGCTTAATAAATGTGTCCTTTACCTCTGCATTCATAATCAGGTCAGTATACCTCTGTCTGTATCTGATATCTGTGTTTGTGAGACCATGAAACTTCTCCGGCAATATCTGCAAACTCTTTGATAATAAGGTCACTTCTGCGGCATGTACAGATATTTCACCTGTCTTTGTCTTAAATACCTCGCCTTTAATACCGATAATATCGCCAATATCAAATTTTTTAAAATCTTTATATACTTCTTCGCCTACACAGTCTCTTGCCACATATGACTGTATATTCCCCTGAAGATCCTGTACATTACAAAAAGATGCCTTTCCCATCACTCTCTTAGACATCATCCTTCCTGCAATGGTTACTGTCTTCCCTTCAAGCTCTTCAAAATGTTCTTTAATCTCTTGTGTATGATGTGTTACGTCATATTTTGTTATCTCATAAGGATTCTTTCCCTCTTCCAATAGATTCGCAAGCTTCTCTCGCCTTACCTTTAACAACTGATTAATATCCTGAACAGTATTATTTTGATTCTGCTTTCCATTGTTCTGCTGTGTATTCGTATTCTGTTCCAAATTGTCCACTCCTTTGTTTCTATTCTTCAACATTTCTCTGTATATCTAATATCTTATATTCAGCATACCCTGCCGGCAGTTCTACCTCAATTACATCACCGATTCTCGCGCCAATCATCGCTTTTCCTAATGGTGATTCATTGGATATCTTGTTATTCAGACTGTCTGCCTCTGTCGAGCCGACAAGATAAAACTCCAGTTCCTCGTCAAATTCAATATCATAGATTTTGACTTTACAACCAACATTAATCTTTTCAAGATCAATGTCATCCTCATCCACTACTTCTGCATTTTTCAGAATTTTGCTGATTTCCTCAATTCTCTTCTCTATATGTCCCTGCTCCTCTTTCGCAGCATCATATTCCGCATTCTCTGACAGGTCTCCCTGTTCTCTCGCTTCCTTAATTTTGTCAGCTATCTCTTTTCGTTTAACAACTTTTAACTCCTCTAATTCTGCCTCTAATTTTTTAAGACCTGAATAAGTTAAAATATTTTTTTTATCAGCCATTTCTTCACCCTTTCATACCAATCTCATATTCAAAATGATTGGTATAATTTTCCTTTCTTAATATATATTTCTAAAATTATTCCTGCTATATTACCTTTTTCTAAATATCACCCTTCATTTTTATTAAATACCTTTTGTTACCACACTGTCTTGTCGTACTTGTTTGCTATCGCATTAATTCGTCATGCTTTTTTATTATCGCATTATTGTGTCATGTTTTTTTATTATCGTATTAACTTGGCATACTTTTTTGCTATCGCACAATCCTGTCATATCTTTTTGCTATACGATACTGCCACCAATAAACAGTCTGAAAGTAAACTTTCACACTTTTCATCAACTAGGAAAAAATTATAGCCCAAAGAAAGTCTAATGTCAAGTTTATGTGTAATCTACCAGACATATTTTGTAACTGTTCAGCATCTCAAATAATTCATAAAATAACATTAGCGTTTCAGCTAAAAACCGGTGTTCATAACATATCAATCAGCTCTTCAAGGGCTATATATGTTTCTATCATATTGACCTTATTCCTGATGACAGAGGAGTGTGGCATTCCACCGGTATACCATGCAACATGCTTGCGCATCTCTCTGATTCCTGTATATTCACCCTTACAGTCAATCAACATTTTTGCATGCCTCAGTATCATTTTTTTAATTTCTTCTTTGTCAGGTTTTTCCATACGTTTTCCATTTTCAAAATAACATGAAATCTCCCTGAATATCCACGGATTACCTCTTGCTCCCCTTCCTATCATAATGGCATCACAACCGGTTTCCTCATACAGGCGTATGGCATCCTCTACGCCGAACACATCGCCGTTTCCTATAACGGGAATACTCACATTTTTTTTCACATCTGCTATAATCTGATAGTCGGCATGCCCGGAATAATACTGCTCTCTGGTTCTTCCGTGAACTGCCACGGCACTGACACCACACTGTTCAGCCAGTTTTGCCATTTCAACGGCATTGACATGCTGTGCATCAAACCCTTTTCTAATCTTAATTGTCACTGGTTTTTTTACCTTAGATACAATATTCTTAAGTATTTTTTCTACAAGGGGCATATCCTTCATTAAGGCACTTCCCTCATGATTATTGACAATCTTAGGCACCGGACAGCCCATATTCACATCTATGATATCAAAATCTCTCTCTTCAGAAATCTTTGCCGCGATATCGCCCATGATATCAGCATCGGAACCAAATAACTGAACTGCTATGGGATGCTGCTGATGATTCATCTGCAATAAAGGTTCTGTATTTTTATTCCTGTACAGAATTGCTTTGGCACTTACCATCTCCGTATATAAAAGGCCGCAGCCCATCTCCCTGCACAGACTGCGAAAAGGTAAATCTGTCACACCAGCCATCGGTGCAAGTACAAGATTATTCTCTATCTCCAAATCTCCAATCTTCACTGCCTACCTCCACCTGTTACAAACATCTGTCCTCGTGTTGCCCATCATTTCTCTCACCTCATATTTGTAAAACTACTCATAATCCCACTATTAAGATAGTAAAGTCCGCTCATGACCCAACTATTACTTAAACTTTTGATTTTACCTTATCATATACAAGCTTCAATCCCTTTAACGTGAGCGTACTGTCATAGACATCAATGGAAGCAGTTCCCTCAGAAATAATCTTTCCCAGACCTCCTGTTGCCACAACCTGCATATTCTTTATTCCCGTCTCTTCTTTAATCTTCCTAATAATATATTCTGTCTGTCCTATGTGACCATACACCAGTCCTGCCTGCATGCTGGATATGGTGTCCTTCGCAAGAATAGAATCCGGCTTTGCAATCTCTATGGCCGGAAGCTTCGCTGCATCCTGCCAAAGTGCTTTCGCACATATACTGATACCCGGTGCTGTTATTCCTGCTGCAAATGCACCATCTGACGTAATATAATCATATGTTGTCGCGGTGCCGAAATCAATGACAATCACGGGACCTCCGTAGATTTCATATGCCCCGACCGCATCCACAATTCTGTCAGAACCAATTTCTCTTGCATTTCCTGTAACCATCTTAATTCCTGTTTTTACTCCGGGACCTACGATGATCGGCTTGCATTTTAAATATTTAATCACGGAATTCTCAAAGGAATACATGATATCCGGCACAACGGAAGATACAATAACATCTTTTATATCCTTATCACTGATGTCTTTACAATTCAAAAGATTAAGAATCAACATTCCAAACTCGTCAGATGTTCTCTGTATCTTAGTTGTCAGACGAAATGTTGCAACAATCTGATTATTCTCAAATACACCTAATGTAATATTAGTATTCCCAATATCCACCACTAACAACATATCGTTCTCCTACCTTCCTTTTACACTCTAAACACATGGTTCCTGTTTTGACATATATTTTAACTCATCATAATCTCCACAATGATAACTGTTATATATTGATATTTCTGATTCAGACTGCTCCTTCCTCTTCTTGGATGCCCAACACAAATACTTTGTAAAACATCTCCAATGCCTCTAATAACTCTCTTTTTTCTGTCTGCAGCTGCTTAATCTTCAAACCACAGCCTATCTCATCAAAAAACACATCATATTCATCACAGATTACCTTAAATTCCAGTTGTCCCTCCTTTGTATACTGGAGAGTAATGATACCACCAATATCCTCGGTAAACAGAACACACATAATTTTCAGTTCATCCTTTACCCTGTCCGGCAGATTCTCAAAATCCGGATTAAGATAGTATTTTTGTTCGTATGAATTTGCCCCACAAAGCACTACATTTTCTTCCACAATTTGCCTCCACCAAAATTTATTTAGTATAACCATGACAAATCTGCTTACCAAAAAGCAAGAAAGGTAATGATTGTCATACCTATCAGAAATATTCCTGCCAGCATCAATGCCACCATCTTTAGTATCTCATTTCTCTTAAAATACTTCAAACCCATACATATATTCATTGCGGCAGCAAATAAAAAAACTGCCACAAAAAATTTCTCATTTTTTTCTCTGTCAATAAAGATAAAAATTGTCGATATGACCACCAGGATTCCTAAAATGGTATTGATGATATCATAACCGCCTGACGAATTAATCCTCCGTCGCCTGCTACTGTCCTTTGAAGTATTTTTACCTAAAAACAGCATATCCAATCCTCACTTTGCATATTTGCATACTTACCTAATAACTGCTCTTTTTCAGTGTAGCTGCCATGATTGCCTTGATAGAGTGCATTCTGTTCTCTGCCTCTTCGAATACAACAGAGTTCGCTGATTCAAATACTTCATCAGTTACCTCCATCTCTGTGATTCCATATTTTTCGTAGATTTCTTTGCCTATCTTTGTCTTCAGATCATGAAATGCCGGCAGACAATGCATAAAAATCGCGTCAGACTTCGCATAATCCATAGCTTTCTTATTAACCTGATATGGCATTAATGCTTTGATTCTTTCTTCCCATACGCTCTCCGGCTCTCCCATTGATACCCATACATCTGTGTAAAGGATATCAGCATCTTTTGTACCTTCTGCAACGCTATCGGTAAGTGTCACACTTCCCCCTGACTCTTTTGCATATTCTCTAGAAGCATTGACAAGCTCCTCATTTGGAAAATACTGTGGATTCGTGCATGCCACAAAGTGAAGTCCCAGTTTTGAACATGCCACCATAAGAGAATTCCCCATATTATATCTGGCATCTCCCATATAGACAAATTTGAGACCACTAAGTCTTCCGAACTTCTCCTTGATGGTAAGCATGTCTGCAATCATCTGTGTCGGGTGATATTCATTTGTCAATCCGTTCCATACAGGAACCTTAGCATATCTGGCAAGCTCCTCCACAATTTCCTGCTCAAAGCCTCTGTACTCAATTCCTTCAAACATACCGCTTAAGACCCTCGCCGTATCTGCGATACTCTCCTTTTTTCCGATCTGTGATCCCTGCGGATCAAGATAAGTCGTTCCCATACCAAGATCATGCGCTGCTACTTCAAAGGAACATCTGGTTCTTGTGCTTGTCTTTTCAAATATCAATGCTACATTCTGTCCTCTGTACTCATCCACCCTTATCCCTTTTTTCTTTTTATCCTTGAGCTCAGCTGCCAGATCAATCAGGTACTCTATCTCTTCACTTGTAAAATCTCTTAATGTGAGAAAATCTCTTCCCGTCAAATCAATTGTACTCATTTATCTTTATCCTTTCCATTTCAATATTTTCCACAATTTACAATACATTGTGGCAAATCTTTCTATATTTGTCAAGTAGAAATAGAAATTGCCATGCAGCTATGCTACTTCATAACCGCATGGCAAAATTCATCTCATCTGCATCTGTCTGTCTTAAGTGAATGACCTATGAAAACGAAATGTGATTAGTCTTCCCAGTCGTAATCATCATCATCCCAATCGTAAGAGCTTCCGCCTAAGCCTAAATCTGTCTCAACTGCTGACTCCTTTACACTATCAGGAACAGGTGATATCTTTACGTCATTGACACCGAGATTAACTTCTAAGTTCAACTTCTTGATATTTACATCAATGCCCTCTACAGAACCCTTACCAGTCATTGAAAACTCAAACTTAACCGGCATATAATCACTCTTTGCAAAGTATAATGCGTATGTAACATTAAGTGAATCAAGTGCCTCTATAACCTCCATGTAGCTATCCATGTCCTCAAACATTTCTCCACTTTCTTCATAAAGCTTTAATAATTTATTCTTATCAAGCTTTGCTGATAAAACGTAACATTCTTTCTTATTGACGAATGATGTCTTGCTCTCAAGTTTAACAAAATCTTCAACTTCCTTTAAATCATCGGATGAAATGCTGCCTAATCCACTCTTAACCTGCTCCAGCGCATCTTCTATCTGAGATATTGCATCGTCAAAATCTGAAACATCTACGGTATCTGTCCGCCAATCCTCATCATTGAGCTTCACATATACACTCATCTCATCATCTTCAGTTTCACCATAAACTTCAGCTTTGTAATCACCGGACATATCCTGTCCGCCGCCGCTAATCTTATAGCTTACTTTACCTGATGCCTCTATGGCAGGATCTTCCACCTGTGCCTTGCCGGTCAGATCAGCGCTGCCCTTGATTACCATATTAGTTCCCTGTGCAGAACCTGTAATGTCAGCCTCACCCTTGATGCCAATTTCAACAGACTCAATGTCAGTAACTGCCTCAGCTGCATTTTCGAGAACCTCTGTCATCTCAACATCAACTTTAGAACCTTTCTTTCCTCCGGAAGATTCACTTCCACAGCCTGCAAGCATTGAAACAGACAACGCTGCGACTACCAGATAAGTTAATCTTTTTTTCATAATTTCCTCCTAGCTGCAATATCAATATTGCAAATCCTTTCTTCATTGTATTTTATTTATCTTTAACGACTTCTGCTAAAGCCGAAAGACTTCCTGCGAAACCTTGAATTTCTGAAGGTATGATTATCTTTGTTGCCTTACCGTCTGCTACCTTCGAAAGTGTCTCAAGACTCTTCAACTGTATGACAGACTGATCTGCACCTGCCTCTTTGATTTTTCTGATACCTTCTGCATTGGCCTCCTGCACGGCAAGAATCGCCTGCGCCTGACCTTCTGCCTCTCTGATGGTTGCCTCTTTCTTTGCTTCTGCTCTTAAGATGGCAGCTTCTTTCTCTGCCTCTGCGGCAAGAATCGCCTCTGACTTCTTACCCTCTGCCACCAAAATTGTGGATGTCTTCTCTCCCTCAGCTCTTAAGATAGCCTCACGTCTCTCACGCTCAGCCTTCATCTGCTTTTCCATCGCCTCATGAATCGCCGGCGGCGGAATAATATTCTTCAGCTCCACTCTCTTAACCTTGATTCCCCAAGGATCTGTTGCTATATCAAGAGAAATCTTCATTTTCTCATTGATTGTCTCCCTGGATGTAAGCGTCTGATCCAATTCCAAATCACCTATTATATTTCTAAGTGTGGTAGCTGTCAGATTCTCTATTGCCATGATAGGATTTTCAACACCATATGTGAAATACTTCGGATCTGTTATCTGAAAAAATACAATCGTATCAATCTTCATGGTAACATTATCCTTCGTAATTACTGACTGCGGTGGGAAATCCACTACCTGTTCTTTTAACAGTACACGTCTCGCCACCCTGTCTATGATTGGCCACTTCCAATGCATTCCTACTGACCATGTACACTTATAACCACCCAGTCGTTCAATAACATACGCCTGTGATTGCGGAACAATTCGTATACAAGACATAAATAATGCTAATACAATGACCAATATCACGATTACTGCCCAGAAACCTACTGCGCCTGCTGCCAAAATCATATCTCATCACCCTTTCTATATTTTTTTCACAAGGAGCTTTACCCCCTCTACCTTTACTACTTCTGCCTTATCCCCGGCTTCAACTGTCATTCCATCTGCTGAACATGCCATCCATGTCTCACCTTCAAGTACCGCTTCTCCAATCCCTTGCGCATCTGCGATTCTTCTGGTAATCATTACTCTCTTTCCAATGACCTCATCAACATTTGTTCTGATTCTGTCCTTATTGAGATATTTTACCGCAATCGGCCTTGTTATCACAAGCGATACCATAGAAACCGCAACAAACAGCACCGCCTGAACAATGTAGCCTGCCCCGAACAATGTAGCGATAAAAGCTGCAATTGCCCCAATGCAAAACCATATCGTTGTAAGTCCCAATGTGACAATTTCAATGCCTAGCAGAACGATGAATATTATCAACCAGCAAATAGAATCCATATCCATCACCTCCATATAGATTATGCAGTGTTAATAAAGTTATACTAACTATAATCTATTCCTTTGGAATTTACAAGCAATATTTTAAAATATTAGCCTAATTTAACGTGTAAATATTACCACTATCATAACTTATCAATTTGTTACAGCCCGAATAATCAGATATCATTATCCGGGCTGCCTGTCACAGTAAACCTTTTACTTCGCTTTATTAATTATAAAACACCTGTGTTCCAATGATAGAATAATTATTATATCTTGAATAATTTGCAACATAATTCATACAGAAAAACAAGTAATCCGGTACGTTATTGACACCTGACAAGGCTTCATTGGCAGCCTGAACAGACTCACTGTTTGGTCCATTGGCAATCACACTGGCAAGTCTTCCGTTGGTAACAACGCTGAACTGTCCTCTTGCATAAATGACTGATGAGATAGAGTCTCCAAATCCTCTGTTTACTCTGTTAAGCACTACGTTTGCAACAGCAAGCTTACCTTCATATGGCTCTGAACCTGCTTCAGCGTGTACAAGACATGCGAGAAGATATGCATCATCCGTATTTGCATCATAAGAGGAACCCACTACTGTCTCAACTGTCTTACTCTCATTTTCAATTCTCGCCTGCTCTTCTTTCTCCTCTGCCTCTCTCTGCTGTCTCTCAAGCTCTTCCTGATGCTTTCTTTCTTCCTCTTCTCTTAATCTTTCCTGTTCTTCTTCTATAGTAATGGCATTACCCGTTCTAAATTCAATCTTTGCATAATCCTGTGAAACATATCCCGTCTCGCCGTCATACTGAATCTCAATCCATCCGTCAGAAATATTACTTACCGTATAAACATCATTAACCTCTGCAAGACCTAATACTGTGGCATCTGTTCCTGCTGCTTTCCTTACTCTTATATTATCTTCTGTTATGACCGCTTTGCGTGCGCCTGTTTCAATCGCTTTATTCTCAGCATCTTTTCCAAATAGCAAATAATCTGTAGCGACATATCCCTCTACATTGCCTGAGCTGATTTTTGTCCACTGGTCACCCTTCTCAATGACGGTTCCGCCGGCTCCTTCATAAAGCTTTCCGATTACCTCTGCCTCTTCACCGGCCGACTCTCTGACGTTGAGATATTCATTAATATTCACCATGAACTGATTATCCCACTCTGACTTCGGCTGCTCTGACGCTTCACTCTCCTGCTCTTTCTGCTCACCTGCTGTCTCTTCTTCCTGCTGCTTAGAAGCCGTCTCTTCGCTGCTGTCTTCTTCTGACTCACCAAGCACTTCTTTGACACTTCCCATAACAAGATTTCTGTCAATCGGTTCAAGTGACATTGTCTCCTCTATAACAGTTTCCTCATTATTATTTGCAACTGTATTTTCATTATCCTTGTCTGTAGGAATAATACCCGCAACTCCCATCGCAACAGCACCTGCTAATAATAAAGCACCTGCCAAAGCTGCTATTGTCTTCTTTCTACTTATCAATTTCATGAAAACCTCCATTGTTAAATTTCTAATTCATAATTGTTACAGAATTGTTACAACTTGTTACAGAAGTATTGTATCAGAGTTAAATTTTTTTGTCAAGTTCACCATCCGGTATTTTGCGGCTCAAAAGCTTGTTTAGTTTACATAAATTATGCTTGTTTTTTGCTTATTCTAGACATATTTGTGTACTTTTTATACTCTGATTGATAATATTTGTACAGTTTTCACAAAATTACATTTTAATATTTATAAAGTTGACTGCGCATAGTAATTCAGACAATATTCTGTCGCATGACCTCATACATTAATATAGTTGCCGCACACGCAGCATTCAGTGATTCTACCCGTCCCAGCATCGGTATCTTTATCAGTTCATCCGCCTGCTGTGCTACAGCCTCACTGATGCCATTACTCTCATTACCTATAATAAAGGCAGTGGGCTGACGATAATCTTTTCTGTAATACTCTTCTTTTCCTTTCAGATGGGCTGCATATATCCTGATACCATTACTCTTAAGAAGTTCTATGGTTTCTTCCATACTTTCCGTATAGGTAAATGGCATTCTAAAGATAGCTCCCATGGTAGAACGCACCACCTTAGGATTGTAGATATCAACAGTATTTCTGCTCATTATGATTCCCCTGACTCCTGCCGCCTCTGATGTTCTGAGTATGGTGCCGAGATTCCCCGGATCGTTAATGTCTTCTAATAACAGGAATAACCTGCTCTTACTCTTTACAGTATCTCCTGTTTTTTCCTCATCGCGGATGATTTCTGTTACCGGCAGCACAGTTCTTCTTACAACTGTCAATATCCCCTGAGGGGTTACAGTATCTGACATTTTCTTAAAAACCTCGTCACTCACCAGCTCATAAGGTGATGTTTCTACCTTTTTTTTCATGTCAGCAGACAGGTTTTCAAAAAATGTATCTGTAACATAGCTCTTGATGATTCTGTGAGAGGGTACCTCTGAAAATAGTTTAATTCCTTCTATAATAAAACAATTCTCCTTATTTCTGAGAGCTGCTTTTTTCTGAAGGGCTGCAATATTCTTAACCTGCTGATTGGAAGTTGAACTAATCATACTACTCTATCTTACTCCTTACGATAATCTGCTATATAATATAAGTAACAGTTCAGATAACCGCTATCCGCAAAATATCTTCCACACTGTTACGACAAAAGAAATGCAGGCACCCCAAAAAATGCCTGCATTGAATCTTATCTTGCGAGATTTCCACTGACCGTAAACTGATACTCATCAATGTTTTTCTTCATTGCAAGTGCTTCATCAATCTCAAAGTCTACATATTCTCCCTTTGAATATGCCACTACTCTGTTACTCTTGCCCTCTCTGAGCAAATCCACGGCATACGCACCCATGATAGAAGCATACACTCTGTCCTTACAGGTAGGACTTCCGCCTCTCTGGAGATGTCCGAGAATGGTTGCCCTTGTCTCCATGCCTGTCTCTCTCTCTACTCTCTCTGCCAATTCCTGTGACTTACCGATACCCTCTGCATTGATAACGATATGATGCTTCTTACCTTTCTTTCTTGTCTCTTTGATATGTTCAATCAATTTTTCTACATTACCGTCATATTTCTCCGGAAGAAGAATATCCTCTGCTCCATTGGCGATACCACACCATAAAGCGATATAGCCGGCATTTCTTCCCATCACTTCAATAATACTACATCTTTCATGTGAGGTAGAGGTATCACGAATCTTATCGATTGCCTCCATCGCAGTGTTCACCGCCGTGTCAAAACCTATCGTATAGTCCGTGCAGGCAATGTCAAGGTCTATGGTGCCGGGAATTCCGATGGTATTAATTCCCAGATGTGACAACTTCTGTGCTCCCTGAAACGAACCGTCGCCGCCTATTACCACAAGTCCCTGTATGCCATGCTTCTTACATATCTCAGCTCCTTTTTGCTGACCCTCGGGTGTTCTGAACTCATGACATCTTGCCGTATAGAGTATCGTACCGCCTCTCTGGATAATATCTGCTACGCTCTTCGTATCCATATCCACAATTTCTTCATTGAGAAGTCCTGCATAACCACGCATAATTCCCTTAACTTTAAGTCCCTTTGAAATAGCGGTTCTCACAACAGCTCTTATGGCTGCATTCATTCCCGGTGCATCGCCTCCGCTAGTCAACACTCCGATTGTGCTTATCTGTTCATTCATAAATCTCTACCTGTCCTTTCAACACAAATTATGTGAATCTACATAGAATTATATGCTATTTTGAAGGTTATTTCAATGCTTTTCTAATGCTTTTCCACGACTTTTATATTCCCTTCTCCAAACTCTTCCTCAAGCTGCTTCGTAAGCTGTCTGTCCGCCTTCACAGACATATTCGGGGGATAGATTTTTTTCTGCTTTTCCGCCTTCAGATATATGATAACACTATCATTTCCATCGCTCTCTCTTAAAACTGTCTCAAGTCTTTTCTGTTGACGAAAATATTCCTCCTTGTTGACAAACTGAACCCATAACTGCGACTGTGGCTGTTCAAATTCTGATATTTTATCACAGATTAGCTTTCCCTGCGTCTCTTCACTGATGGTAACCTTACCTCTTATCAGCAGCTTGGCATCACTCTTTATCATATACCGGCATTTTTCGAGAATATTAGGAAAAACTAAAACCTCAACCGTTCCATACAAGTCCTCCAATGTGATAAATGCCATGGTCTTGCCGCTTCTGGTGTTTTTGATGGTTATATTCTCCACCATACCGCCTATCGTAGTATATTCATTGTCTTTTACAATGGAATTGCCTTCTTCATCCACAATAAAATCCTTAGAATATGCCTTCACGCTTTTTTCCAAGATACTTTTATACTTTTCCAGAGGATGTCCCGATACATAGACACCCAGCACCTCCTTCTCAAATGCAAGCTTATCTTCCTTTTCATAATCCTCAATATCAGGATATTGAATGTCGAACTCCTCCTTTACCTCATCTGAGACGAAATCAAACAGACTCATCTGCCCTGTAATAGATTTTTTCTTATCCTCCAACACCCTGTCTAACACCTGCTGATAGACGGTCATCAACTGCCTTCTGTTCGGATTAAGACTGTCAAAGGCACCTGCCTTGATAAAATTCTCTATGGTCCTCTTGTTCACATCTTTTCCCAGTGTCCGCTCTATGAAATCCTTTAAATTCTTATATTTTCCATTAGCAGTGCGTTCCTGCACAATATTCTCAATGACAGACTTTCCGACACTTTTAATGGCACTTAAGCCATACCTGATCTTACCCTCCGATACAGAAAAACCGCTTTCACCTTCATTGATATCCGGAGGAAGAATATCGATTCCCATAGCTCTGGAGGTAATAATATACTCTGATACCTTTGTATTGTTTTCAATAACCGATGTCATAAGAGCAGCCATATACTCTACCGGATAATAATATTTGAGGTAGGCAGTCTGATAAGATACCACCGCATAAGCTGCCGCATGCGACTTATTAAAGGCATATTTGGCAAAATCCATCATGTCATTGTAAATCTTGATGGCAACCTGCTCCGGAATCCCGTTGGCAATACAGCCCTTAACATTTTCCTCCGGATTGCCATAGACAAAGTTATACCTCTCCTTTTCCATGACGCTCTGCTTTTTTTTGGACATTGCTCTTCGCACAAGGTCACTGCGCCCTAATGTATAACCTGCCAGCTCCCTGACAATCTGCATTACCTGCTCCTGGTAGACGATACAGCCATAGGTAGGCTTGAGTATCTTTTCCAGTTGAGGACAGTCATAAGTGATACTGTCTCTTTGATTCTTACCCTTAATATACTTAGGAATAAAATCCATTGGTCCCGGTCTGTACAGTGAAATCCCTGCAATAATATCTTCCAGACTGTGTGGCTTCAATTCCTTCATGAAATTCTTCATTCCGGCACTCTCTAACTGAAAGATGCCATCCGTCTTTCCCGTTCCGATATAGTCGAGGACCTGATGGTCATTATAATCAATCGCATACAAATCTATCTTGTTTCCGGTTGATTTTTCTGCGTTGATTGCCGCATTTTTAATCACGGTGAGGGTTCTGAGTCCCAGAAAATCCATCTTTAATAACCCTAGCTCTTCAAGGGTTGTCATAATATACTGTGTCGTGACAGAGCCATCCGATGCCCTTGACAACGGCACATATTCATCCACCGACTTCTGGCTGATAACAACCCCCGCCGCATGCATGGAAGTATGTCTTGGCAGACCCTCAAGTCTTCTCGCCATCTGAATCAGATGATGAATCTGTTCATCCTTATCATACAATTCAAGCAGTTCATTATTCTGTTTCAGTGCCTTGTCAATCGTGATGCCAAGTTCATTGGGAATCATTTTTGCGACACTGTCCACCTGTGCATAGGGCAAATCTAACACTCTTCCCACATCCCTGATGACATTTCTCGCCGCAAGGGTTCCAAAGGTGACAATCTGAACTACCCTGTCTTTTCCGTATTTTCTGACTACATAATCTATGACCTCCTGACGGCGCTCATAACAGAAATCCACGTCAATATCCGGCATCGACACTCTCTCCGGATTGAGAAATCTCTCAAAAAGAAGGTCATACTTAATCGGATCAATATCCGTAATCTCAAGACAGTAGGATACGATACTTCCGGCTGCTGAGCCTCTGCCCGGTCCAACCATAATATCATTTTTCTTGGCATAATTGATAAAATCCCATACTATCAGAAAATAATCCACATACCCCATTGTATTAATGACAGAAAGCTCATAATCAAGCCTTTTTCGCAAGGTGCCGTCATCATCCGGATATTTTTTCTCCAGTCCCATGGTACACAGATAATTCAGATATTCCCATGAAGTATAGCCCTCCGGCACTTCATACTTAGGGAGCTTTGTCACACCAAACTCAATATTTACATCACAGCGCATAGCTATCTTGTGCGTATTCTCTATCGCCTCCGGCGCGTAAGAAAACAGCCTGCGCATCTCTTCTTCCGACTTCAGATAATACTGCCCGCCCTCATAACGCATTCTATCCTCATCCGTTACTTTCTTACCGGTCTGGATACACAAAAGTATGTCATGGGCAGCGGCATCTTCTGCATTGATATAATGAACATCATTGGTGGCTACCAGTTCAACACCGATTTCCTTACTAAGTCTTAACAGGCTGTGATTGACCAGCTTCTGCTCCTCTATCCCGTGATCCTGCAGCTCCAGAAAGTAATTCTCCCTGCCAAAGATATGAAGATACTTTAAGGCTGCCTGCTTTCCCTCTTCATAAAGTCCTCTTGCAAGATATCTTTGAACTTCTCCCGCAAGGCAGGCACTTAATGCAATAATCCCCTCACTATACTGCTCTAAAATCTCATAGTCTACACGAGGCTTATAATAAAATCCATCGATAAATCCCTTTGAAACAATCTTCATAAGATTGGAATAGCCGGTATCGTTCTCGGCCAACAGCACAAGGTGATAATACCTGTCCTCTGACTGTCCCGCGCCCTTGTCGAATCTGGAACCCGGTGCAACGTAAATTTCACAGCCTATGACCGGTCTTATCCCCGCCTCCCTTGCTGCTTTATAAAAATCAATTACGCCATACATCACGCCGTGATCGGTTATGGCAAGACTGTCCATTCCTAATTCCTTCGCCCTTGCAATCAATTCTTTAATCTTGCAGGAACCGTCTAACAGACTGAACTCTGTATGCACATGCAAATGTGTAAAACTCATCTCACAAAATCTCCTCTGAAGTGTTAGGGTACTTTAGTTGTATTCTATCACAAGCAACAGAATAATTCTACTAAATGATTTCCATTTTTCGTTTTTCCGCCTCTCTTAGCAGACTCTCATTTATCCTGTTTGCCGTTCCGAAATGCTGTTGTGCCACAATGAGCTTGTCACAGCTGTCAAGCAGTTTGAGTGCCTCCTCTTTCTCCACATCCGATGCATTTTCAAACGGCGGGGTACATACCACATATTTCGTCATTTCTCTTGCAAAGCAGGCATCGCAGTCATTTTCCTGTAATATTCCGGTTGCAAAAGGAATTTTTTGTTTATTCAGCCGCATATATACCGGTATTCCCGCGCCGTTCCCCCCAATCACGAATACCTTTGGCGCTGTCTCACACTTTTTCATAAATACAGTACCCAGTTTTGGGGCATAGCCGCCATTTTCCACATGAAACAGCCGGTTAATAAAATCATCCTTGTATATTGCTTCACATTCACCATAATACATTACTTTACCATCATCAACACACAGGATTTTATCTGCCACAAGCCTTACCAGTTCAAGTTCATGCAGTGACATAATTACCGCAGTGCCTCTGTCTGCCATTCCTCTGAGAATTTCCAGTATCTCCGTCTTATGTCTGATATCGAGAAAGGAGGTAGGCTCATCCAGCACAATGATATCCGGTTCCTGACAGATTGCCATGGCAATACGGATTTTCTGCTTCTGACCATCGCTGATTTTTCTGTAGTCCTTGTCTCTGATATCATAGGCATTGACTAACTTTAAGGCATGCTCTGCCTTTTTAATATCCTCTCCTGTAAGGATTCCGAAGCTGCCTGTGTGGGGATATCTTCCGAGCCTGACAATTTCCTCACAGGTTATCATATCCTGATGAATCTTTTCGGTGGATACAAAGGCGATTTTTTTGGCAAGTGCCATGCTGCTAATCTGATGAATTGCCTCGCTCTCCACAAATACCTCCCCTGACTGCTTTTTTAACTGTCCGGATATGGTTTTTAATATGGTGGATTTTCCTGCACCATTGGGACCTATCAGTGTAATGACTTCCCCCTTGACTACCTGTATGTCAATATGACGGATGATGGTACTCCTGCCATATCCCACTGACAAATCCTTTGTTTCAAGATATACTTTCATGTTCCTTCCTTCTCTCATTGACCAATTGCAACAGTCTTGCTATGGAGCAGACACCGTCTTATAAGCAAAATCTGCTGCGCGGCAAACTACAATATCATTCTCAGCTTCTCCTCTTCATCATAATGATAATTACCACCGGCGCGCCAAAAATAGCGGTGATAGAGCTGATACTCAATTCTGAGGGTGCAAATACCGTTCTCGCTATCAAATCGCAAAACAGACAAAACACGCCGCCCCCCAACAGACAACCGGTAATCATGACAGCCGGCTTCGATGTTTTAAACAGATTCCGTATGATGTGCGGTACGGCAATTCCTACAAAAGAAACCGGTCCTGCAAAGGCCGTCACTGTAGCAGAAAGTACACCTGACAGCAAAATCAGAAAAAAACGGAATAAATGAATATTCAGTCCTAAGCTTTTGGCATGGGTTTCCCCCAACTGATAGGCGCTAATCTGCTTGGAGAGAAACAGCGCAGTCACTGTACACACAACCACAATGGCCGTGATGATTCTGACATTTTCCATCGTCATTCCTGAGAAACTTCCTAAAGACCAGCTGTGAAGATTCACAATATTAGAATCGTTGGCAAAGGTCACAATGAAATCCGTAATGGCGGAACAGATATAGCCAATCATAACACCACAAATAACTAATACTGACATCCGGTTTACCTTCCCTGATACAAGCAGAATAAAAAGCATAGCTATCATTGAGCCTGCAAATGCCGCCGATATCAGTGTGAGTGAGTTGACCGCTATTCCCTGATTAATCAGTATAATCATCGTCAATGCCACCATCAGCTTGGCACCATGAGAAATTCCCAGAACAAAGGGACCGGCAATGGGATTAGAAAAAAATGTCTGCAAAAGATAGCCGGATAATGAAAGGGCACCTCCGAGTAACATTGCGCCTAGTGCTCTGGGCAATCTGATATTCCATACTATCTGTCCGTGAAGTTCCTCTCCCTGTCCCGTCAGAATACGATACAGCTCTTTGATGCTGATAGGTACACTTCCCATATAAAGATTAAAAAATAACAATATTGCCAGTAACACCGTCAACATAACATACCATCTTTTTTTCATCACAAATCCTCATTTTCCGTTACCACTCACAGCCGACCTTTTTCAACCCTTTCATCTGATACAACACAACCGCCTTTCATTAAGATGTTATGATTTATCAGTCTTCTAACCGGAACATATATTTAAAGTTCCAGTCTTCTCCTGTCATCATATAATGAAAATCCAATATCATTTCAGCGATTCCCGTGGTCTCCTGAAACATATTTTTTTCGGTACACCACACATTCTTTTCTCTTACTGCCTTTGCATTCTTTAACTCCGGACATTTTTGCAGTAAATCTTCCATGCCCGACAATTTACCGTCAATTGAACTGTTATACACAAGATAATCTGCCTCCATGGCACTCTCAATAAATTGCTCCATTTGTATATTCATGGTAGAAAGTGCATTATCGTCTGTCAAATGATCAAAAAGGTACCTCCCTCCAGCAAGCTCTATCATTTTTGACACATAATCTCCCGACTTTCTCACATTCACAGAACCACTGGCGGTAATGTAAAAATAGACCACTGTTTTATCTGTCTTCTCTCTATCGATAACGCCGCTTAAGCTGTTAATTTCCTTGTTAAAATAGGCTTCCGCCTCTTCTTCTTTGTCCAATAAAACCCCATAAAGTTTAATCCACTCCACTCTTCCAAGAGGATGTGTCTCCATGCTCGAATATTCTACAAGCACAGGGATTCCCAATTCTTCGATTTTCTCTTTTACCTCCGGTTTATGATATATCATTGTATTTTCAACTGCCAGTCCGCAATGATTTGCTAAAACCATCTCATAATCCGGTGCACTGTACTTTCCCGCATACAGAATGTCCCCCCTGCTCATTGCTGTTTTGATTTCTTCAATATACCAGTCATTTTCCTTTGTTCCCGTCATCTTCACTCTGTCAAGTCCATTCACTGCCCTTACTAAATCCATTGCAGAGGACGATACCATGTAGATATTGTCCACCGGCTCCTTTATCACAATCATTCCCTGCGTATTCTGTGGCACAGACTTTCCCCGGGGTACAATAAGATATCTGTCCGTATCAGCTATCGTAATGGTCTTGTACCCTTCTTTGTAATAGTCAACACTAAACTGTTCGGCGTATGAAAGTGCTAGTGAATGGTCATAAATAAGCTCTGTCGCATTCCCGGTGCCGTTTTGACTACCATTGGTACAGGCTGCCAGTAACAGAAGTGTCCATAAAACAATCAACAGCTTCCCTTTTCTGATAATCGTCATATTTTTGCGCAACTCCATTTTCATACCTCCATGTACATTGGATATCTTTTCTGATAGGGAAAGGCAGAATACATTTTACCCTGCATTCCGCCTTTTCATAACATCTCTTTGTGATAATGCTTCTTTGTTGTCGTTTTATTGAATTGTTTTTGAATCGAAACGGAGTGTATATTCTATCTCATATGGCTGACTCATCGCTGTTGTGTCTGCGATTACCGGCAGCTTACAATCAAAGCCCGCTACCGGTATCTCAAAAGTAGAATTACCTTCTTCATTGATACGCTCATATTTTGTTCCGTCTACAATCATATAATCATAATTCTTGCTGCTAAAAATAATGGTTGCCGTCACCAATCCATCTGTGACCTTAATTTCTGTCGGTGACTGCACACTTGCCTTTCCGGAGCCACCCTCTAAGGCTACCTCAACGGAATATACACCATCCTCCAGTTTTAATTGCTCTGCTGTCGAAATCATTCCCGAAATAGCATCGAGTGGCAGGGAATCTGCTCTGAATACCAGTACTCTGTCGTACCACTTCTCTTTATTTTTACTATAGGCGCAACAGGTAATTCCACTGTCTAACGCACTGACCGGAAGTTGAAATGTATATTTTCCCTCCGCATCTTCTTGGTATTTTATGTACTGCTCCTCTGACGCACTAACCGCTTCATTACCGGTTCCCATGAACATTTTTTCATAGGCTGTTCCACTCATCGTAATGACTGCTGTCATTTTTCCATTCAAAACCGTCAGATGGCATGCGGTTACCTTAAACATGGAGGAACTTGAATCCACATTAATGTCGTACTCGCCTTCTTTTACCATATCAGCCGTAACCGGTGTCATATTCTCTGACACAATATCCTGTGGCGCAATTGTCTCATCGCCGGAGGCCACCTTGTCATTTTCTGAAGCTTCATTTGATTCTTCTGTTGTGCTGTCCTTTGTATCTTTTCTGGAGATATCCGATGTTACCTCTGTTATCACTGTCGTCGTGGTTGTCTCCTGACTGTTCTTCTCTCCACAGGAAGACATACTCATGACGAGCATCATGCATACTACACAAATACTTAACTTTTTCATACTGTTATCTAATCCTCTACACTTTCAATCGCTGCTTTGGCATGTTCTGCCAAAATATCCTGTATTGCCTCTAACTGTCCCAGACCCTCTACTACACATTCAACTTCATATCCTGCATCCTCAAAAGTCTTCTTCCAGCTTCCTTCTTCGTCGCCTGCCATATCATTATTGGCATGGTCACCGGCCACAATCATCAGCGGTCTTAACACTACTTTCTTATAGTCTCCCTTTGAGACAAGCTCCAGTACATCCTCTACACTAGGCGTAGCCTCTACCGTACCAACATAGTAGTTCTCATACCCTGCCTGTGTGAGCAGTGCTTGCATCTTTGCATAGACTTCATTGGAATCTGCCTCTGTTCCATGTCCCATAAAGCAGATGGCAGTTTCTCCATCATCATACTTCTTGGTTGCCTCTACAATTGCCTCCATTACTTTATTAAAATCATCATCAGAAGTCAATAACGGCTGCCCGATGGCAATCTTGTCAAAGGAATCAGAATACTCTGCTACCTCATTTACCACATCATTATATTCAAGACCGTCCATAAGATGTGTCGGCTGTATTACCAGTGTTTTGACATTATTGGCAACGGCACGCTCCAATGCCTCTGTCACATTGTCAATAACCTCGCCGTCTCTCTTCTTGACATGGTCAATAATAATCTGGCTTGTGAAACATCTTCTTACGGAAAAATCGTCTATCGTATCATCAAGCTTTTCTTCAATGGCACCGATGGTATTCCTTCTGCTGTCGTTAAAACTGGTTCCAAAGCTTACTACTAATAATTCCTTCTCACCAATCTCATCCTGATTTCTTGGATTATCAAGACTTGCATCACCAGTGTCATAATTCTCTTCATCTTCGTCATCTGCCTCGTCTTCGTTTGCCGCTTCTGTTTCTTTTTCGCTGTCTGACGTATTATCTGCCTCCTGTGCAGTTGTCGTTGTCGCCTTTTCACTTTCGTCAGAATTTTCATTTTTCTTCTTATCACCACATGCTGCCACCATTGCCACAACAAGTACAAGTGTAAGTAAAATTAATAGCTTCTTTTTCATTTTGTTTCTTTCCTTCTTTCATTAATATTTTGGTAATTATTGAACAAAAAACGTCAGTTATGACTAACTGACGAGCATGATCAAATACCATCTTAATCTTATGAATAAGACAGCCACAACGGTACGACCAATTACTCGTGATCTGGATGATTTTCATCCTGTACCAACAAAATGGCAGGTTTCCTGACTTATAGGTACCAGCTGCTGCTATCGCGCAAATCTGTCTTCCCAAACCAACGACAAAAGTTCAGTGACCGTGTAACACACATAGACTTGCACTTCCTAAACACAGTGACGAGCTCGTACAGGACTTACACCTGTTTCCCTTTTACCTGATACTTCCCAACAGTAAGTTAAGAATATCAGCACCATCTGTTTTTTATTCAACCGGTGGATATTATAACACTCCCCCCACTAATTGGCAATAAAAAGATTGTATTTTCACAGAGAATAAATTATAATAAACTCATCAGAATTTTTTTCAACAGATTGGAGGATATTTATGGCGAATAAAAAAGTAGTAGTTGCTCTCGGCCGCAACTCTTTTGGCAATACGCTGCCCAAGCAGCAGAAAAATGTACAAAAGGCGGCCAGAGCCATCGCTGATTTAGTAGAGGAAAAATATGAAATCGTCATTACACACAGCAACGGTCCACAGGTAGGGATGATTCAGACAGCCATGACTGAATTCAGCCGTCTCGATGCAAAATACACCGTAGCGCCAATGTCAGTGTGTGGTGCCATGAGTCAGGGCTACATAGGCTTTGATCTGCAGAATGCCATCAGAACAGAATTATTACACCGCGGCATTTATAAACCGGTCTCTACCATTATCACCCAGGTTCGGGTTGACCCCTTTGACAAGGCTTTTCACAATCCCACCAAGATTATCGGTCGCTATATGACAAAAGAAGAAGCTGAGATGGAGGAGCAGAAGGGGAACTATGTCGTATATGAAGAGACAGAGGAGGGAAAAGGTTACCGGAGAATTATTGCTTCGCCTAAGCCGATTGATATCTATGAGATTGATGCCATTAAGGCGCTGATTGATGCCAACCAGCTTGTCATTGCTGCCGGAGGAGGCGGTATTCCTGTTCTCGACCAGCCATCCGGACTCAAGGGGGCAAGCGCTGTCATAGAAAAAGATTACACAGCTGCAAAGCTGGCAGATATGATTGATGCAGATGAGCTACTCATTCTGACCTCAAATGATTATGTACAATATACCGATGCGAATGGTGAAATCATTACGCTGAAAGAACTTACGGTAGCGCAGGCAAATGAACTGGTAACCGGTAAAAAACTTGATCCTCTCACTACACTTCCTAAGATAGAGGCTTCCCTCAATTTTGTTGCCGCCAAAAAGAACAGAGCCGCCGTTATTACCAATGTAGAAAAAGCAAAAGCCGGGGTAAAACGAAGAATCGGAACGATTATCACTTAACAGTAAGTCCTCAAAGACATTCTGACCCGGAAATGGCGATGACTTTTCACCAACATAAAGTCATCGCCATTTCCATTTATTTTACAAATTGATATGATAGCGCTCTAATATTCCTCCCAGCTTTTTCATATTGCTGTCAACAGATTTCTCTAATTTTTCCCGTCTCATCTCTGCCATAATGGTATCATAATCTGCCTTAGCCTGCATTTCCAGAAATGACTCTGACACATTGCCGCTTTTATACGCCTCAAACATTCTTTTGCCATCCCGATAGCCAAGCTTCATACAGAAAGAAATAAAATCCGGTCTGAAATTCAGTGTCCCATCCAAATCTCCCAGCGAATGGCTCGGATATACTGACCAAAATTCCACATCAGGAAACTTTTTCTCCAATCTTTTCTGGTCCTTATCCAATCCGATCAGTATCATCTTACGGTAGCCTTCCTCATATAACGGACGAATAGGAAGATTATCACACAAACCGCCATCACGGTACATGGCGCCGTCAATCATTACTGCCTCATAGATAACAGGCATGGCAGAGGACGCTGCCAATACCTGCTCAAGCTTTTCCTCCGAGACACCTTTTACATTATAATATTCACAGACATACTGTTCCTTCGCTATGATTCTTGCAATGCTGCAAAAAACGGAATACGGATACTCTTTCACTTTATCATAATCCACATAATTCCTAATCAGATTTATCATGCCTTCTCTGAGTGCAAACCCTTCAATTCCGTCAATCATTGACCATTCCATATCAAAAACAGTCAAAAGCTTTACCTTTTTCCATGCCTGCACTGCCTTCTCTATGTTACCGGCGGCAAACAGCACTGCATTTAACGCGCCGATGGATGCCCCTGAAGTGCCGGCAATTGCATCGCCCAGGCCACATTCCTGCATAGCCTGCCACACTCCGATCTGATATGCGCCCTTCGCGCCGCCACCGCTAAGTACAAGTCCCCATTTTTCACCTGAATATACATTTTCCATAACTAATCCTCACTATCAGGCAATTGTTTTAATACAATCTCACCTGCATTTTTATAGATAGAGTTGGCAGGAATATATCCTCTCACCATCGACAACGGATACACATTTGTATGACTTCCAATGACAGTTCCGGGATTCATCACGCTGTTACAGCCCACCTCAACATAACTGCCGAGGATGGCACCCAGCTTCTTTAATCCGGTATCGATTTTTTCACTTCCTGCTTTAATGGTAACCAGTGATTTATCTGATTTGAGATTCGAAGTAATCGAGCCGGCACCCATATGTGACTTATAAGACAAAACAGAATTGCCCACATAGTTGTAGTGCGGGGTCTGCACACAGTTAAACAGGATACTGCTCTTAAGCTCCGTAGAGTTTCCCACCACGCACTTTTTACCGATAATGGCAGCACCTCTGATAAAAGCACAATGCCTTACCTCTGCCTCCTCGTCAATAATGAGAGGACCATTCAAAGCTGCCGTAGGTGCCACCTTAACCGACTTCGCTACCCATATATTGTCACCTCTGTACTCATATATCTCTCCCGGCAGGCTTTTTCCCAGTTGAATAATTTTCTCCTCCAGCCCTTCAAAAACCTCCCACGGATAAGTCAGGTCCTCAAAAAAATCCTTTGCAATTGTCTCATTTAGTTCTAATAATTCCGATATCTCCAACATACACTTCACTCCTACACTCTTTTATTCAACGGTTACTGATTTTGCCAGATTTCTCGGCTGGTCTACATCACAGCCCTTCAAAACTGCCGTGTAATAAGCGATATACTGCATAGGAACGGCCGCCAACAGAGGCATTAACAAATCCTCCATTTTCGGTATCTTAATCAGATGATTGGCCACATCTTTACCGATTTCCACATCCTCCGTGCAGATAACATTGACCTTTGCCCCCCTTGCCTTTACTTCCTTGACATTACTGATGGTCTTTTCAAGAAGATTGCTCTGGGTTGCCACTGCGATGACAGGCATATCCTCCGTGACAAGTGAAATCGTTCCATGTTTCAATTCTCCGGCGGCATAGGATTCTGAATGAATATAGGAAATCTCCTTCAACTTAAGAGAGCCCTCCATACTGAGCGCATAATCGAGTCCTCTGCCTATGTACAAAAGACTCTCCGCATTCACAAGTCTGGAGGCAATAAACTGACATCTCTCCTTAATTCCTAACACTTCGTTTAACTTCTCCGGAATGTCAGCCAACTGCTTTGTCAGCTCCATACAACGCTCTTTCGATATTGCTCCCTTCGCATAGGCAAGCTCAAACGCCAGAAGATACATAATGCTCAACTGTACACTATATGCCTTTGTAGAAGCAACAGAAATCTCCGGACCTGCATGCGTATAAATGACAATATCTGATTCTCTGGCTATGGTTGATCCCTTTACATTGACAATCCCCAGTGTATCTGCTCCTCTCTCCTTTGCCATCTTCAATGCCGCATAGGTATCGGCTGTCTCTCCTGACTGGGATATTAAAATGACCAAATCCTCCTTTTCAATCAGAGGATCCCGATACCTGAATTCCGAAGCAATATCCACCGTCACCTCTACCCGCGCAAGCTTTTCAATCACATACTTTCCCACAAGTCCCGCATGCATCGCCGTTCCGCAGGCAACCACAAAGATTCTTCGGTAATTCTTAAGCATCTCCATGGTAAGACCGCTCTCCTCTAAATACGGCATCCCTTCCTGTATTCTCGGAGCGATGGTAGTCTTAATCGCCACCGGCTGTTCATTAATCTCTTTCAGCATAAAATGCTCATAGCCACCCTTCTCTGCCGCATCTACATCCCAGTCTGCCGTGTGAACCTCCTTGTGTATCTCTTTTCCCTCCGGAGTACAGATGGTAACGCTATCCTCCTTGATGACTGCAATCTCATTGTACTCTAACAGATAATAATTCTTTGTATATTTTAAGATAGGGGTTACATCTGACGCAATAAAATTCTCACCCTCACCCAGCCCGATAATCAGCGGGCTTTCTTTTCTGACGGCAAATACTGTATCCGGAAAATCCCTGAATAAAATCCCAAGGGCATAGGAGCCATTTACCTTATCAATCATTTTACTGATAGTTTCGATAGGATCACCGCTGTAAAAATAATCTAACAGCTTCGCAACCGTCTCCGTGTCTGTCTCACTCTCAAAGCCATATCCCTGTCCGATGAGAAACTCCTTAATCTGCCTGTAATTCTCGATAATTCCGTTGTGAACAATCGTCACACGTTTATTGCCATGCGGATGGGAATTAATATCCGAAGGCTCACCATGCGTTGCCCATCTTGTATGACCTATCCCGCAATGTCCCTGAGGCTTACCCTGTTTTTCCATCTTACTCTCTAAATCCACAAGCTTACCCTTTGACTTTTCTACTGCTATTTTGCCATTCTGGAATACCGCAATTCCCGATGAATCATAACCTCTGTATTCCAATCTCTTAAGTCCGTCTACAAGTACATCGGCACATTCCCTTTTACCGACATAACCAACTATACCACACATACAATCTCCTCCTGATATCTCTTTCTATATTATCCGCTAAGTTGTTTTTTCCTTCCCGCTAATGTTTCATTCTCATTCTATGCTGTCATTTTCCTCTCCATACCGGTGCAATAATCAGTTCTTTCCTCTCACCGGTTTTTCATAATACTTTGACAACTCATCGAATCTTCTGTATAACTCGGATTGTTTGTTGGAATTGATTACCCCATATGTTCTTCTGGTAACAAATCCCTCTAACTTCTCCATATATTCCTCTGTCGTAATTCTTCCCTCTGCCACAAAGGTAAGCCCCTTCTCCCAGCTCGCCGTCAGCTCCGGATTGAGCAGATGGGTGATAGACACATCCACTACCTCATACACAATCTCGCCATATCTCGTAGGTGTAATAATCTGCGTCTTTTTGTTCAGTGCAAGATAATTAATATTGAACAGCTTCTTAAGTATCTCTGCTCTTGTGGCACTTGTTCCTATGCCGCTTCCCTTAATCTGCGCCCGAAGCTCCTCATCTTCAATGAGCTGTCCCGCACTTTCCATGGCAAGAATCATGGAACCGGAATTATATCGTTTAGGAGGGCTGGTTCTTCCCTCTTTAATGCTTAACTGATTGCAATTTAGTATATCATTTTTGTGAAGCTTTTTCAATAAATTTATCGATGCCTCATCCAACGTGGCCTCGTTTTCTTCCTCTTCCTTTGAGGCATTGTCCTCTTTTTGCGAATTTGCTCCTTTCTTTGCAAAAGAATACTTTGATACTCTCAAAAATCCCTCTTCAATTAACACCTTAAAGGAGGCAAAAAAAGCTTCCGTATATTTTTTTTCCTGATTCTCTCCCGCAGGTAATGGCATGGTAAGCCTGATGTTTATCTTCTGATACCGGGCAGGTGGAAAAAAAATACTGATAAATCTTCTGGCAATCACTTCATACACTTTCGCATAAATCGGATTGGTTCTGGCAAGACTAAACAGATTATTCAAGCCCTGTCCTGTGGGTATAATGGCATAATGGTCTGTAATCTGCTTGTCATCCACATATCTTGTCTTTGCGATATTTTTATAGGCCTCCCCATTAAGCACCTCACCACAAAACGCTTTTAACGGTTCAAAACCCGCCAGTCCCCGGATATTGCGATGTATCTCCTTCGCTACCGCTGTCGACAACACTCTTGCATCTGTTCTCGGATACGTGACGCATTTTTTTTCATACAAATCCTGCACAAGCTTGAGTGTCTCATCGGGACTGATTTTAAATAATTTTGAGCACATGTTCTGCAATTCAGCAAGATTATACAAAAGTGGCGGATTCTTCTTCTCTATCTTTTTTTCCGCACTCTCAACCATCATGTCATGTCCTGCGCTTTTCAGCTGCTCTATTAACTCCTTGGCATACTCCTCCTTCTTAAATCCATTCTCCTTATATAAGTATGGGGACTGAAAATACTTCGACCTCTCATTGACCCGCCATTCAGCGTCAAAGCAAAACGTATCCGTACATTTTACATTGGCATTTACCCTGTAAAACGGTGTCTCAACAAAGGAACGGATTTCCCTCTCTCTTCTCACTACCATCCCCAACACGCAGGTCATCACCCTTCCCACGGACAGGGCTGCCCTGTTCTGCCTCAGATAACTTGATACATTATTGCCATACTTCAATGTCAGTACTCTGGAAAAATTAATGCCCATGAGATAATCCTCTTTCGCCCTTAAATATGCGGCTGCCGAAAGATTGTCATATTCTGATAAATCCCTGGCATTTTTCACCCCATTGAGTATCTCTTCTTCTGTCTGGGAATCAATCCACACCCGCTTTCTCTTTTTGCCCTTCACACCTGCCATCTGTTCTACAAGTCTGTATATGTATTCTCCCTCTCGTCCTGAGTCAGTACAGACATAAATCGTATCGACATCGGGTCTGTTTAAGATTTCCTTTACGATTTCAAACTGCTTTTTGACCGCCTCAATCACCTCATACTTCCAAACCCTGGGGATAAATGGCAATGTCTCATAGGTCCACCGTTTGAGTGAAGGATCATATACCTCCGGATAACTCATTGTAATCAGATGTCCCACGCACCAAGTAACAATACCGGATGCATTCTCTATATATCCACTTCTTGCCGGTCCGGAAATATTCAGTGCCTTCGCAAATTCTCTGGCAACACTGGGTTTTTCCGCTATATAAACTGATTTTCCCATATCTACCTCTTTCATTATTTCTATTAGGAACTGTTCATAATGAAACTTTACAGTTTTTCTGCTGAAATGCTTGCGCTTATGGTATTTCAGTAGAAAAACTGATTAAGTTATTCATGAACAGTTCCTTATTCAAGTGCCGCAGCAGTTCCGTCCTGAACAGCCTGTTACTATTCTCCATTAAGTGTCGGTGCACTGCCTCACTATGCCTGCTCATCCAGCGTAAGACTATATGCCTCTAAAAACTCCCGCATAAAAAAATCCGCCTCTCGGCAGTTCAGTGCTTTAATGGCATCTGCTGTTGCTTTCTCTGCCTCTAAGAAATCCTGATTGCCCATCTTCTTTTCCTCCACACATTTGACAAGGGCTGACAGCTTATCCGCTGCCTTCACTAAAATGCCATATTCCTGTTCCCTTTCATCTTCTTTCAATACTGCTGAATAGACTTCCCGCATTTCCTCCGGCATAGATGCCAGCAGCTTCCTGATTGCCGCCTCTTCCACCACCTGATAGGACTCCTTAATCTCCGGTGCAAAATACTTCACCGGTGTAGGCAAATCCCCTGTAATAATCTCCGGAACATCATGATACATGGCATAAACTGCCACTCTGTCAGGGTTAATACTTCCCCCAAAATATACATTATTAATCACAGCAAGCGCATGGGCAATCATGGCCGTCTCCAGACTGTGCTCCGCTATATTCTCCTTGATGGTGTTTCTCATAAGCCCCCATCTGTTGATATATTTCATTCTTGATAACATTGCAAAAAATTTATTGTCTCCATTCGTATTCATTATTGAAACCTGCCCTTTCCTCCCTGACTGCACTTTGCAGCACTAAAACGGTTCTGTATGATAAAATGCAAATCGTGTTGTCGTGTTCCTTACCTCTCCCGCCCGCAATATCGGACTCGGAAACTGTGGTATATTAACCGCATCCGGATAAAACTGTGTCTCAAAACATATCCCCGGATGTGAGGTGTATCTGACACCATTCTTTCCATGTGCTCTCTCTAAGGCATTCGCTGTATAGAGCTGCATTCCCGGCATATCCGTATAGACACGAAGTCCTATTCCGCTCTCCTCTGATAAAAGCTCTGCCACATGCCTGTAACTGCCGAACCGGCTGTTCACTACATAATTAATATCATAGTCCTTCATACCCTCAAAGGTTAAAAATGGTTTCTCCATATTATCTCTGATGACCGTCATCTCCCTAAAATCAAATGCCGAACCTTCCACACTCATCACCTCTCCCGTGGGCATAAGTTGTCTGTCCACTGCCGTCACATATTCCGAATGAACGCATAACCGGTGGTCAAGGACAGTTCCGCTGTCATGTCCTGACAGATTAAAATAGCTGTGATTGGTGAGATTCACTACTGTGTCCTTATCGGAGCAATATCTGTAATGGAGGGTAATAGAGCAATCCGGTGCCACAAGATATTCCACCTCAACACTGAGCCTGCCCGGAAATCCCTGATCTCCATCTTCACTGACAAGTCCGAAGATAATATGTGCTCCCTTCTCGTCCTCATAGGTCTTTGAATCCCATTTTCTGTAATGATAACTGTAACCACTATGGAGACAACCGCCTTCTATGTTTTCCTCCAACCGGTACTTTTCTCCCTTCAATGTGAAAGAGGCACCACTAATTCTATTGGCACATCTTCCTATGACAGCCCCAAAGGCCGGCCAGTTATACAGGCATGCCTCCGGACTATCCACCCCCAGCACAACATCTCTCTTATTCCCCCATCTGTCTTTTACCATGACAGTCGTCAGCGATGCTCCCATCTCACAAAAGGAGGCTTTCATATCACCCATATCGACTTCATACCGGTATACCGGCATTACCTCCTCACCGAAGTCTATCGGCTTCTTTTGAGGAAATCTGCGATTCATCTCTCTTATCATTTCGTTCAAATCTTTTATCCATATTATCTTTTGTACAGACATACACCGTCCTCCATTCAAATCAATAACAAATATAAATGCTATAATCACACAAGATAAACTTGTACAATTATAGCATTTAAAATTTAACTTATCAACTTGATTTTAGACGGATATGTTTAACGGCCACCTCTGCCGCCCATGCCTCCCTGCATGCCCCCCATTCCTCCCCTGCTGCTTACATCACTGTAATACAGACCGGACGAGAAATCCATGGTCGCACTGCCGGAACCTGCCGATATGGTATAGGTGTTTCCTTCTGTCATATCCGGCGATGAGTACACCGCACATTCAAAGCTCTTATTCACTGTATAACTAAAATCCGAGCCATCATCTACCGTGATGACCGTGCCCTCTGAACCCGAAAGATTCACAAGAGCGGAACACTGTGAGCCGGCATTAAAATTCACTGCCATTCCCGTAGAGCCAATGGCAAGAACAACACCTCCCGTAATACTTGCCACACAATCAGCGCTGTCACCTATATCCAGCGCACCATTATCATTTCCTGTAGGACCCTCTACGATAATCACACCACCCGTGACATAGAGGGAACCGTTAGAATCCAGCCCGTCACCCTGTGCATTGACATAGACTGTTCCGCCATTGATGTTAAGCTCTGCATCCGTAGACTCGCTTCCCCATGGTCCCATTTCCGTCGATGTAGTATCGGAACCTCCTGCCGTATTGATACCATCATCACTTGCCACGATATTAATATCTCCGGCATTGATATTGATATAGCATGCCTCCAGTCCCTCATAAGACTTCGTTATGTCAATGCTGCCGCCTTCGATATTAATCGTAGAATATGCCGTCATGCCGTCATCACTTGTTGAAAGGCTTAATATCCCTGAAGTATTAGTGATATTACCATCACTATTGATACAGTCATCCGCACTTGACACACTAATAGAACTCTCTTCTATATTGATATCTCCATCACACTTAATTCCCTTTTGGGAGGTACTGCTGTCCTTCGCATTATCAGAACCTCCTCCGGCAGTAATCGTAACCTTACCGCTCAAAAAATTCATAAAACCGATAAAGGCATCTGATTCTTCACTTTCTCCCACGTCTATGCCGTCATAACCGGCATCTATCGTTAAATCAGCCTCTTTAAAAATAAAATAACTGTCCGCTGTATCATTCACTACCTGGATTCCGTCATGACCTGAAGTAATATTCTGTGTTCCTCCTCCTATTCTGACAGAATCACCTCCCCTGATTCCGATGGAAGCTGCACTGACAGTAAGTGCTGCACCTGTAATCTTCACATCATCCTTTCCCACAATACCATGCTGATTTGATGTAATGCTCAGCGTTCCGCTTCCATTGATGGTGATATCATCTTTGGCATAAATGGCAGACTCCGACTCCGTCCCTTCTTCCCCTGTAAAAATAAGTTTGTTATCCCCTACGCACTGTATAACCGTTTTATCACTTGCCTCTATACTGATACATGCCGAATCTGCATTTGTCATTGTCACATTATCCAGAACAAGGTAAACATTCCCCGACTCATTGTCATCATCGACAACAATGGTAACATTCTCTGAAGAACCTGTCACTCTGTAGATTCCCTTTGAAGTAATCGTCACTTCATTTCCGGAGGTTCCTCTCGATGTATCAGAGATCGTGCCTGTGTCTCCTGACAGCGTAATTGTCGCATCCGGCTCCTCTGATGTCACATCTTTATAGTCACCGTCTGCAAAATATTCATCCTCATCGGATGTGGTACCGCTGCCTCCCTCGCTGCCGCCACCGTTCTCCTCTGTAGCCTCTGTATTTTTTTCATCACTGACTGAACTGTCCGCTTCGGTGTCCGAAACGGACAGCTTTGATGTCTCAGTATTATCCGAAGTGCTCTTACCACACGCTGTCCCTCCGACAGCCAATGCCATTATCAAAAAAACTGCTGTTATTTTTTTTCTCATATTTTTCCTCATTTCCGCGCTGCTTTTTGCGCATATCAAGTTTGTGGCAAGCAACGCACAGACACAAACTAGCTGAGTGAAAGATTCCTACAACTGATTCTGCTGTTCCGTATACGGAAGGATTGAAATCTCAAGATTTCCATTTTTTGTCCGCAATTCATCAATAAATGCCTTCTCCTCCTCCGGCGCCTTCATCTGAATTTTGTAGGAAAGCCTGAACATAGAGCCCATTCCCGTTGTCTTCACACCCGCATTCTCATAGTGCTTTAAATAATGTTCAAATATCTCATCAAATACATCCGCGTACTCAAGTGATTCCGGGATGGTGATTTTCAACAGTCTGTCCTGCGCCATTCCTTTATGCTCAAAAATCGGTAAAACCGAGAAAAAGGTAAATAAAACGGCAAGGCTGATTAATATGACAATTCCATATCCTATGTATCCCATTCCGAATGCGATACCTGAACCCATTGCTATGAGTATGGTGGCAATCTCGTCTGAGCTTCCCTGTGCACTTCTGAATCTGATCAGACTAAAGGCACCGCCGATGGCAACTCCTGCGCCGATATTTCCATTGACAAAGGTAATCACTGCTGCCACAATGAACGGAATCATTGCCACTACGATAAAGAATCTTTTCCTTGAACAAACCCGAAAAGACATCAGCCACGAATACAAAAATCCTGTAACTAACGAAACGGCAGCCATAATAAAAAACTGCGATGGTGTAACTATTGCTGAATAAATTGAATCAAACATATCTTTTACCTCCTTTCTTTCATCTCTGTTATAATGTTTGAGATATTGTTCTCACTTATCCCCTGATTTTCAGAAGCTGCTGCTTGTAAGCCTCTCCGTATTTTGAAAAGCTCGCTTTATAGATTTTCCCCTTTGTCAGAATATCTGACAGCCATAACGGCATCGCCTGCTGCACTTTTACCTCCAATATCGTATAACCTTCCTTCAGCAGTAATATCCCCTCCATAGAGTACTTCAAATCAAGATGCTCTGTCCTATATCTGGGGTTATGGTCAATGGTCAGCCTCAAATCCCCATCCGGTTCAAAATAGGCTACTCTGTCATATATGATCATACATGCCGGTGCGAGCTCCTGATAATAATCTCTGAAATTCGTGATTTCCCGGTTAATCTGACCGCCGGCACATATATCTCCTTCTCCGTCAAAAAACTTCTTCACTAACGGAATTGTGGATTGTACGCGCCTCTTATACACGATGCCATATGCCTTTCTTTTTAATTCTAAAAAAACCGGCGATTCATCTGTGGCGATACCATAAGAGCGAAGCCTTATCTTTTCCTTAAAGGGCGGCTTTTCAATAGACGTTCTTATCAACCGGTAATTAGGAGTATCATAGTATAGTGACGCAATGGATGTTAAACCGAATTTATCAACTACCATATGTCCCTCCATGCAATTTTTAAAATATTGCGTCTGTTTTGGTGTCAACAAATATTTCAATTCATAACGCTTCATTACCACAATCGGATTTGCTTCAACTGCCATCTTTCCCACCTCCTATAGTAACCTGACTTACTATTATAAATCAATCTGCAATGTGAATATTCCATTCGTGACCTTGGCACTTAACCTTCCGTTATGTGCTTTGATAACATCCTTGACATAAGATAATCCCAGTCCTCTTCCTTCCTTTCCTTTGGCATTTTCAAGAGTAGAAAAACGGTCAAATATCTGGTCAATATTTCCATTCGCAAGTCCTGTATCGTTGGTCTGTATAATGGTTACTCTGTCATTCTTTCTTTTCAATACAAAGGATGCCTTTGATTCAGAGAATTTAACTGCATTATCTATCAGCTCGTTGACAACCTTTTTGATGGTCTCCTCATCACCATCCACCATGATATCAGGCACAATATCATGCTCTAATGTGATATTCTTTTCATCGAATTTCGGTTTCCTGTAATCTAAGGCTGCACTCAGAATATTAGAAAGATTAATGTTGGCAATGGTCAGCTTCTTTTCATTCACAATGCCCAGCGAACCCAAATCCTTAACCAGCCCTGTCATCTTTTTAACCTGCTTGTTAATGGAATGGATATATTCTGACTGTCCTCCCTCTTTTTCCATGATTTCCGTATTCGCATTGATAATCGTAAGGGGAAGCTTAAACTCATTTTCGATACTGGCAATAAATTTCTTCTGCTTTCTGTCTGCCTCCTCTAATGGCTTAAACGCTTTCTTTCCCATAACCATCAGCAATATAAAGCTTAAAATCATTACCGCTACTTCTCCGCATACAGAGATAATTAAGATTCTGTAAGAGGCTAACAGCTCTCTTCCCTGATCAACAACAGTAACATAAATCTTACCATCCTCTTGATAGACGCGGTATCTGTATGTGGTCTTTGTCCAGCCCGTCTTCTGACCGAGCAGGTCTCTTGCCCAGCTCTTGGCCTCTTCTTCACTGATAGCCGAAATCTGAAATGCCACCAGCCTTGCCTTATAATCCTCATCCTTATCAAACTCTACGGTAAAATAGCGGATGGAGGAATTCATCTCCGGAGAATCCGGCCCCATCGGTCCTATTTTTTTTCTAAAGTCAAAGTCGTTTTCCCCTTTGGCCCGCCTTAACGTACCATGCCCTTCCTCTATCATCTGAGTCAGCTTATCAGCATCCTCACCTGCCATCGTAAAACTAATGGCATTAATCACAAACAGAAGCACGGTAATCAGAACAAAAATAGCAATCATTGCATATAATACAAATTTATTTCTGACTTTTTTCATATCTTTATACCTCATTTCAGAACATTTGTCGAAATCATCGGATTACCATTCACGATAGTTTCTCAGGAACCAACTGATATCCTTCCCCAATCACGTATTTTATGTGAAGCTTTCTACCAAGCTTTTCAAATTTGTGATTCAGGGAATTGATATATGGTCCTGCTCTCTTGGCATTGAATTCCCGCTTTGCGGACAATGCCTCTAGTATGTCTGCCTCCTCATTGGTCAGTCGAAGCTGACGGCACAGTTTAAAGCCTGACACTTCCAGTTCCCCGTCAAAAAGCACAAACTTATCTTTACGGGAGGATTTTTCCAGCACCGCTTCCATCAGCCCGGTAAGCTCATAGGGCAGAAATGGCAGTGTAAGATAAGCATTAGCTAATACCTCATCTGACAGAAGCTTTGAGTTTACCTTCGTATCCAGAATGGCAATCACGGGAATATCCTCCTCATTCAGATGCTTAATAATATCCCTGGCCTTTACCCTTGGTATATCATAGTCTAAAATCACCAGATTAAACCGGTTATTTGCCATCAGGTTCACCACCTGTGTACCATCAAAAGCTGTCACTACTTCATTTTTCTCATCCAGAAGCTCAATAATTTTCTTAAAACACATCATCATATCTCTGTCTGAAGCTGCAAACAACACCTTCATATCATCACCGCCTTTTCTAAATGAATCCTTGCCTTTTTATATCGGCAATTCAAACCAAAAGGTACTTCCTTTTCCCTCCTCGCTTATGACACCATATTTTGCCTCATGCATCTCTAATATATTCTTAACGATAGAAAGTCCTAATCCGCTTCCCACAATAGCTCTCTTATGATTTTTATCAATCTTGTAATATCTTTGCCATACGCTGTCTAACTTGTCCTTCGCAATGCCCGGTCCATTGTCGGTTACCTCAATCCTCACACTGTCTTCGTTTTTTCTCTGTGTTACCTTGATATGTCTGTCATCACCACAATAATTGACGGCATTCGCTATGAGATTGTAAATGACCTGATAGATTTTGAACTCATCGGCCTCCACTAATGTATGACTGTCATATTCAAAGTCTATCTTATATCCGTATGGTTCTAACAGCTTGGCATGCCGCTGTATAATGGCCTTGATGCTCTCTGTGATATCATACTCCTTTGTCTCAAGCTTCGCCACGCCTGCCTGAATTTTCGATATGTCCAGCAAATCATTGACAAGAATGGTCAGTCTGTTGGCCTCATCGATAATCACCTGAACATTCTCCGGTGTATTTTCTCCCGGAAGATCTCTCATTACCTCTGCATATGCCGTAATCATGGTAAGAGGGGTTCGCAGATCATGGGATACATTGGCCAGCAGTTCTTTTTGCAGTACATCTGATTTTGAGAGCTCCTTTGTGGTATAATTAAGTGTTTCTGACAGTTCTGCTACTTCCTTATAATCTTTACCATTAAACTCAACATCAAAATTACCTTTCGCCAACTCCTTCGCCGTAGCATTGATGCCAATGATTGATTTTGAAACTCTCTTTGAAATGACAAAAGCTATGAGGAGGGAAAGTATCACCATAATCACGCTGATATATACAAGCTGTATCCTTAATGTATGGATTGTGGCATCTACCGGTGTTATCACCGAATCCACTAAAATAGCATATTCCTCACCAGAAGCTGTCTTAATTAACTGTACCTTAATGATGCTCTCCAGCTGATTGTCCGGCATATTGGGAAGTTTGTCATACTTATTATTTTTCTTTTCCTGCTTCATATCTCCCGGCTCTCCTGCCGGACCGCCGTTTTCATTGTTATTATAGCTGAACTCTCTCTCCGGAGGTCTCATGTCATCATATCGGTCCTTATCCCGTTTGATGCTAATCTCTATATTGCCGTCATTTTCCTCTGCCTGTTCATACAGTTCTTTCAGTCTCTCACTGCCCAACTTATGGATGGAGCAATTCATTGCCCTTTCTACAGAATATATCCGGTTACCCTCGCTGTCTGTCACCAGTATGCAAATCTCATATCTGGCTGCTATTGTATTAAGTGCAGACTGTAAATCTTCGTCATCAATGACAGATACAACATTTTTGACGGCATTTTTTATCTCATTTTTCTTAATCCGTTTATAGAAATCATCAAGATATACTGTTTGAAAAAACCATAAAAGGCAGAGAAGTATAGCATTAAAGCTCAATAAATAGATAAACACCTTCCATTTTATACTTATCTTTTCATGTTTCAAACCGATAACCTACTCCTCTCAATGTAACTAAAAACTTTCTATAATCTCTCAGGCTGCTTCTGAGTAGCTTGATATGAGTGTCAAGGGTTCTGTCATCACCATAATAATCGTACCCCCAGACATCTGTTATCAACTTTTCTCTTGTGAGGGCAATTCCCTTATTTCTGACAAAATAGAATAACAGATCATATTCCTTCGGTGTCATATTCACCTTCTCGCCGTCAATTGTCACTGTCCTTCCCGTAAAGTCGATATGTAATCCTTCCGCATCAAATACTTCATGGGAAATATCCGAGCCGGCGTCACTCACATTTCTCCTGGACAGAACCGCCTTGACTCTCATCATCAATTCTCTCGGTGAAAAGGGCTTCACAACATAATCATCAATTCCCAGCTCAAATCCATGTATTTTATCATATTCTTCGCCTCTTGCCGAAAGCATGATAACAGGAATGTCCTTCTGCTCCTTTATCTTTCTGCAGGCTGAAAATCCATCCAGCTCAGGCATCATAATGTCCAGAATAATTAAGTCGAAATCCTGTGTCCTGCAAATCTCTACTGCCTCTATTCCGTTTGAAACTTCTGTAATCTTATATCCTTCAAATTCTCCATATTTTCGTATAACCGTTCTTATCTTCTCCTCATCATCAACCACAAGTATACTATACATAAACACCACCTCCACCTTTCAATCTTTTAAAAGCTTTGTAATAATCTAGCAGTTGAATGTGATAGTTTTGTAAAAACCAGCTTAGTTTTGTGTGGAATAGTTACAATATCTTTTTAATATTTTACTAAATATATTGAAATTTTATCAAAAATACTGTACAATATACACATATTTCATACGCAATTATAATATTGAAAGGAGTTTTAGTCAATGGATATTAAAGACTTAAAGGTTTTAGTGTGTGACGATTCCATACTGTCACGCAAAAAACTGAAGGATTGCATAATCTCGCTTGGTTGTGCGAATGTATTGGAAGCAGCAGATGGCGAGGAGGCTATAGCTCAATATGATTCCAACAGACCTAATATTGTGTTTATGGATATTGTAATGCCGAAAAAAGATGGTATTGAGGCTCTTAAGGGGATTCTTGAGATAGATCCAAAAGCAACTATTATCATGGCTTCTTCTGTAGGAACACAGTCATATCTTAAGGACGCTATTAAAGCCGGTGCCAGTGACTTCCTTCAGAAGCCTATTGACAATAAACAGGTTAAGAAGTTTATTGATTCATTTTGTTCAAAAGGAGGAGTTTAAATGTTTACACAGTTTTTTGGGAATTTTCTTTTAAATGAGAAGTTGGTTACTCCTGAACAGCTTGTCGATGCATTACAGCAAAAGAAAGAGACAAGAATGAAGTTAGGTGTGCTCGCTATTAATGCCGGTTATATGACCGCAAGTCAGGTAGAACGTGTTCATGAACTTCAGAGTAAGATGGATAAGCGAATCGGTGATATTGCCGTTGAACTGGGATATATGACAGAAGATCAGGTGATGGAGTTATTGCACGCACAACCTTTGGGCTATCTTTTACTGGGGCAGACAATGGTTGACAAGGGATATCTTGACAATGCACAGTTTGAGAATGCCATTAATGCCTACAAGGAAAAATACTCCCTCACTGACGAGGATATTGCTAATAACGAAGATTCCAAAGTAGAGAGTCTTATCACTTCCCTTGTGGATTTCTCTAAGACATCACATCCTGCTTTATATGAGCAGTTTGTATCTCTCCTGATGAACAATCTTGTCAGATTTGTGGGAGATGATTTCACGCCATTAGAGCCGGAATATGAGATTAAGTCTACCTCTTTCAAGTCGACCATGCAGGGAATTAAGGGTGAGTTTGAGAAGGAGACAAGAATATTTGCTGATGAAGCTGAGCTGATTCAGTTTGCATGCAGATATTCCGGTGAGGACATTACCGAATTAGACGAATATGCAGAAGCTTCCGGACAGGACTTCATTAATTTACATAACGGACTGTTTACCGTCAATGTATCCAATGAGGAGCAGATTGAGTTACAGCTTACACCTCCGACACCATTAGCGGAGCTCACACCGAATGAAGTAAGTAACTGTCTGATTCTTCCATTCCAGTTCCCATTTGGAACTATCAGATTTTCGATTTCTTTATAGAAGATTTATTCAGAATACTAAAGGCCGGAGGTTGATGTACCTCCAGCCTTTTCTTATTCATCCATCTATTCATTTAATATACTGATTGATATGTTTCTCTGATTTCCACACTTATGCCCAAGAACTTCCTGACTACCTCCGGCATCTTGTCAACTTCGCATACTGTATCATGTAATACATCAGCATCTCTTATCTCTTCTATTGCCTTCGGCACTTTTACATTTCCTATTTTACTCAGTTCATCAACGAGTTCAAAATCTCCCATGGCATCATATCGACTGTCAATGGCGTTCATGACGCTTCTGGTAAATTTAAACGGACTTGCTGTGGAAGCAATAATGGTCTTAGCCGTATCTTTTGTCTCCGTTAAATATTTCCGGTATACCGTAGCTGCCACTGCTGTGTGTGTGTCAATGATATAGCCGGTTTTTTCATATAATTCCTTAATGGTTGCCGCTGTCTGCTGTTCATCCGCATAATTGCCATAGAAATCCTCAAGATGAGACTTCATTTCATCAGTGATGCTGTACTTACCGTTCTCACTAAGCTCCTTCATCAGCTTACTATTCTGCTCTGCATCCTCTCCGGCAAGCTTATAAATCAATCTCTCAAGATTACTTGATATCAATATATCCATAGATGGGGAAGTTGTCAGTATAAATTCTCTGTTCTTATCATAGGTACCTGTTGTAAAGAAATCATACAATACTTTATTCTCATTAGAAGCACAAATCAGCTTCGCAATCGGAAGTCCCATATTCTTTGCATAAAATGCTGCAAGAATATTGCCAAAATTTCCTGTCGGTACCACTACATTAATCTTCTCGCCTTCTTTGATTTCTTCATTAGCCAGCAGCTTTGCATAGGCATAGACATAATATACTACCTGCGGCACAAGACGTCCTATATTAATAGAATTGGCAGAAGAAAACTGGTATCCTGCCGCATCGAGCTCCTGTCCCAGCAATTTATCCCCAAACATTGCTTTCACACCACTCTGTGCCTGGTCAAAATTACCATTAATGCCCACCACAAAAGTATTCTTGCCCTTCTGTGTGACCATCTGCTTCTCCTGAATAGGGCTTACGCCTCCCTTTGGATAAAATACAATAATCTTTGTTCCCTCTACATCAGCAAATCCGGCAAGTGCTGCCTTTCCTGTATCTCCTGAAGTTGCCGTCAGAATAACGATATCATTCTTGACATTGTTCTTCTTCGCCGAAGCCGTTAGCAGATGTGGAAGGATTGAAAGTGCCATATCCTTGAACGCAATGGTAGCACCATGAAATAATTCCAGATAATAGGCGCCCTCTGCTTTCACAAGCGGAGCAATCTCCTCTGTATCAAACTTACTGTCATATGCCTTATTGATACAATTCTTTAATTCTTCCTCTGTAAAATCCGTCAGAAACTGCTTCATTACCTGATAAGCAACCTGTTGGTAAGTCATCCCTGCCAACTCTGAAAGCGAACAATCCAGCTTCGGAAGCGCAGTAGGCACAAATAATCCCCCATCTTCTGCAAGTCCCTTTAAAATGGCCTGTGAAGCAGTGACTGCCTCTCCGCCTCTTGTACTTTTGTATTGTAAATCCAAAACATTCACCATGCCTTTCTATTTTCAAAACTAATTACTTAAAAAGATTCTAATACCTTGAGATTATAGCACAGGAAGGCTTAAGAAACAAGTGCAAAAAAATACAATCCAATATATAAGCCACCACAGCAAAATATAATGGATTGTATTTTTTCATGAAGAAACGTTATCATAAAGCATTTTCATGCGTTTCTCTCTATCACCCGATTACATCTTACAGATGCACATCAGATTATCTGTAAAAATAATGTTCGCCATGTACAAACAAAAACGTCAGCGCCGTATTAAACCAACTGTAGCTTGATGTCTTGCAGGCGAAATAAAGAGCACCCTGTGAATAATCTTCCCCATTAAGGGCACGGTTAACGCAGCTGATCGTGTTCTCTGACGGCACTACACTGTATATCCTTCCATTCTTCACTGGTTGAAACTGATACACGGAACCTCTTGCCTGAAATATTACATCTTTGATACTGTTCGGAAATGTTGTACTGTATACTCTGTTAAGGATTACATTGACTACCAGAATCTTTCCTACATCATCCTGATTACCTGCCTCTGCCTCTGTAATCTGATACAGCCAGTAATACTCGTCATTCGTCGCCGGATAAGAATATCCGTTTCCTCCTGCTGCCACGCCGCGTTCTGCTTCATCATAAAAATCACCATAGACAAATACCCCCGGCTGATACACCTCCTGCACATCTCCTGATATCTCAATGATGGCATCCTCCGGTATCGTAGAAACTGCTTCCGTCTCCGGCTCTGTACTGACCTCTGTCACCGGTTCTGTCGGAGCCTCCGTCGGGGCTTCTGTCACCGGTTCTGGCTCTGCCTTCACCTCTGTCGCCGGTTCTGTTGTCTCCGGCTCCGGTGCCGGATTCTGCGTCTCAACTGACGAGCCGCTCTTATCTTCACTGCCCTGTGAAGCATTGCCTTTACCTGCCATCACCAATGCATTATCATTGTCTTCTATCGTTGCAGGTCCGTCCTTTTTGTTACTAAGTACCTCATACACATCAATGCCAAATGGTATGAAACCGTCTGTAATATTATGGTAAATTCCATCTAAATGCTTGTCTGAAATTGCACTGTATAACGAGCGAAAGCCTTTATTCAACTCATTCTTTACATTATCGTCAAGCTCCAAATCAAACAAATCTTCTTCTGTAACTGACATTTCTACAGGTTCCTTGTAACCTGTCCTCGTAGTAAATACAAGAATTGCACTGACAATGATTAAGGTAACGATAAAACCTGCCACTAATACAACCTGTCCACTGTTACCGCTCTCTTGCATCTTTTTTAGTTTTCCTCTTATGTCGTTCATTCTGTCTGAAAACTTTTCCATCAATTTACTACCCATGCTTCTCCTCTTTCTTTTTGATTTCTTTCATAAAATAATTCTTCTTTTGTAAAGGAAATCAGATGTCTTATATATTATACCACACTTTTTAAAAAATATTAACTTTTTTTTACATTTTTTTTAAAAAATTTTACGAAAGTGTTTTTTTCATATAATCAATGTTATAATGTAACATATCGGAAGGAAAGCAAGCACGAACGCAGTGAGTATTTGCTTTCACCCGATATGTTAGCGATAAAACAAAGTTTTAGAGCATTATCAAAGTGCGAAGCACTGCAGATAATGTGACTTATTGTATAAGATATTTTTACTGGAGGATTACCGTAGATGCAAAAGGGTGTATATTCAGCCACTAAAAAGGACGGCACTGTTTATTTCCGTTCCTCGCTGACCTATCGGCAAAAACATATCAGTCTCGGAAGTTTTGATACAGAGACAGAAGCCCATGGATGCTACAAAGAAGCTGATGAGCTGCTTCATTCCACCCTGTCCGTTGAAGAGTATGAACATTATCACGGAAAGCATCTCTCTTTTGAAAAATGGGTTTGTCTTGTCAATTTCCGTGACAATGGCATCTATTTCAAAACCCCTATTTATTTAAAGCCAAAGTATTTTATCTACTATTATGATGCCGACACCATTTACAAATTTGATGTTGACGACTTATTCTTTTATTCTACCCACAAAATCACCAAACGCGGCGGCCATCTGTTCGTAGCAGATTATGGGATGCAGTTGAATATTATGACCCGATATGGTATTAAGAATTACGCTGTAGAAGGCAGGGATTATCTATTTGTGAATGGTGACTGCACCGACTTTCGTTATAAAAATATCAAGATTATCAATCGGTATAATGGTGTGTCTTTAGAAAAAAAAGCAGGATGGGAGCTTTATATTGCCAAAATTCACATCAACGGTGACTATCTCATCGGCAGATACTCATCCGAACAGGAAGCTGCCATCGCATACAACAAGGCTGGTTTTCTTTTAAAGGAGGCAGGTATCTTAAAGAGCTATCAACATAATTACATTGATGGCATTTCTCCCTCTGAATATACATCACTTTATACCTCAGTGAAAATTTCAAAAAAAATACTGGAGCTTGTCAAACAAAAGCAATAGCGGTGTGAAGGAACACTCCTGCGAAGTGCTAAAAACTACCGGGCAGGAATTTTCCTGCCCGGTTACCTTTATAAAAATTATATTGTGATATGGATAATGTTGTATCTTTATTTGTTATTGATATAATTAATCAAGCCCTCTGCTTTAATAATCTTCTGCATAAACTCCGGAAATGCCTGACCTTTATATTCCGTTCCTTTTGTTTTGTCATAAATCATGCCGCTGTCAAAATCAATCTCCACCTCATCCCCGGCATCAATATCCTTTGCAGCCTCCGGACACTCAATAATCGGAAGCCCTATATTGATGGCATTTCTGTAAAAAATTCTGGCAAAGGTCTCTGCTATGACACAGCTGACACCTGATGCCTTGATGGCAATCGGTGCATGCTCTCTCGATGAGCCACATCCAAAATTCTTATTCGCAACTATGATATCTCCTTTATTCACTTTCTTTGCAAAATCGATATCAATGTCCTCCATACAGTGCTTCGCAAGCTCAGACGGATCCGGCACATTCAGATATCTTGCCGGAATAATTACGTCTGTGTCAACATTATCACCATACTTATATACTTTTCCTAATGCTTTCATATTATTTACCTTGTCTGTCCTTTCCTCATATTATTTTACTGCAATATCCTTACATCTGAAGTCCCAGTTCTTCCGGACCTGATATCTTACCTGTAACAGCACTTGCTGCTGCCACATAAGGGCTTGCAAGATATACCTCTGATTCCGGGTCTCCCATTCTTCCCACAAAATTTCTGTTGGTGGTGGCAACGGCTCTCTCTCCCTTGGCAAGAATACCCATATGCCCACCAAGACAAGGTCCACAGGTAGGGGTACTGACAGCAGCACCTGCTTTAATAAATGTCGTCAGAAGTCCTTCCTCCAATGCCTGAAGATACACTGCCTGTGTAGCAGGAATCACAATGGTTCTCACACCTTTTGCCACTTTTCTGCCTTCCATGACCTTTGCTGCTGCTCTTAAATCTGAAATACGACCATTCGTACAAGAACCAATCACTACCTGATCAATCTTTACCTCCGGCTCCGCATTAATCTGGTCGATGGTTCTTGTATTCTCCGGAAGATGCGGATAAGAAACGGTAGGTCTCAGACTACTTAAATCAATCGTATATTCTGCCTCATACTCAGCATCGGCATCAGCCTCATATACTGTATATTCCTTAGCAGAGTGCTCCTTCATATACGCTATGGCAAGGTCATCAACAGGGAAAATTCCATTTTTTCCACCTGCCTCGATTGCCATATTAGTCATCGCAAATCGGTCATCCATACCCAGATATGCTATACCGTCTCCCACAAATTCCATGGATTTATACAGTGCACCATCCACTCCTATCATTCCTATAATATGTAATATAATATCCTTGCCTGTTATCCATGGGGCCGGCTTACCTGTCAGCACAAACTTAATGGCAGACGGAACCTTGAACCAGGCTTTACCGGTTGCCATACCGGCTGCCATATCCGTACTTCCCACACCGGTAGAAAATGCTCCCAGCGCACCGTAAGTACAGGTATGTGAATCAGCTCCTATCACAACATCACCTGCCACTACCAATCCTTTTTCCGGTAAAAGGGCATGCTCTATGCCCACTTCACCCGTCTCAAAAAAGTTGGTAATCTGGTTGGAACAGGCAAATTCCTTCGCACACTTGCAAAGCTCTGCAGATTTTATATCTTTATTCGGTGTAAAATGATCCAGCACAATGGCTATTTTGTCTTTATCAAATACACCGTCAACATGCATTTTCTTCATTTCTCCTATGGCAACAGGAGAAGTCACATCATTTCCCAGAACTAAATCAAGATCAGCCTCTATTAACTGCCCTGCCTCCACACTCGCAAGTCCGGCATGAGCCGCCAATATCTTCTGTGTCATCGTCATTCCCATGATTTTAAGCCTCCTTAGCATCTAATACAATCCATATTGATTCGATATTTTTCCATCTGTCAATCATACCATTAAAATGCTGTAAAAGCAATCAGTTTTCTACAAAAACAAAAAACTACCGTTGCCATCTCACTCAAATGTAATCGTATCCTTCACCACAAAATCCGTAAGACTAATGGCTGAAATTCCCTTATTTCTTGTCACAATATAAAGATAATCGCCAATATAGAGTCCCCTGTAAACACTGTCATAATAACACTCTGAGGTATCACTGTTTTCAAAATAATCCGTATAATTATAGTCAAGCTCCCGGCTGATTGCCCCATCTTTTACGGAAAACAGGCTGTAGATACTTTTATACTCATAGAAATCTTCGATTTCATCCACATCATACCATGATAAATTAACGCCCACAAATGACTTTTCCGGAGCCACCATCATATTTTTATAATTATATTCATCATAACTGTTCTTTCCTTCAATCACTAATTTTGTGATTTCATTCAATTCTTCATCCTCTCCGGTATCATACAGGGCTATCTTAAATCCCACTGCTCTGCCCTGTTCTGTTGCTTCCACGCCGATACCCAGCAGAGTATCTTCACTCCATTGATGAAGATATCCGGAATATCCGGTCATTTCAAGCTCTCCGGTAATCACCGGATGATTCACATCAGACAAATCCACAACAAACAGTGGATCCATCTGACGGAAGGTTACAAAATAACCCTTATCACCCGAAAATCTTGCAGAATATATTCTCTCATTTTTTGCAATATTCTCGATTTTTCCGCAAGTGTTTAAATTTTCGTCAAGAATATATAACGCATTGTATTCCTCAATGTTGCTATATCGCTCCCACAGCTCCCATATTCCTTTATCGTAGTCATCGAACCCATCTTCGGATTTAAACTCATTCTCATACTCGGCATAATCGAGATAATTATCATCTGTGACGGTTGATACAAGCCTTAAGTATCCATTATATTCATCAAGTGAAAACTGGTTCAGAATACTTCCCTTAACAACTCCCGCCGCACTCGGCTCTATATTTCCATTACTATAGCCAAATTTATATATTTTAGTACTTTGCATTCTATGCACCATTTTTATTCCATCATCATTCACGTATTTGGTTTCCTCATAATTTCCATAACTTGGAAAAGTATAGATATAATTCTCACTCACATACAGTTCACTGTAATCACTTAATATGGCGCTGTTATCAGTCAGCATAATTCCATCATCATTAATCTCAAATGCTGTAATAATGACATAGTTACTAATCTCTGTATCTCCCTCCGGAAGATAAACATCACTATAAGCAATTTCTTCTCCATCAACTTTAGGCAGCAGTTCCTCCTCATATTCAATAGCATCTTCCAAATCATTTATTTCATAGACAATATCACTAATTCCCTTTTCCGTCACCACATACAGATATTTTCCTGACATTCTTGAAGATGTCATAAATCCGTCTATCCTGTGAACATCTACCAGCTTCGGATTATCAAGATCTGAAAGGTCATACTGAAGAATCACATTATATTCCTCGCCCCTGTCATAAAAATTGTAATAATCATAATAATCAAAATCATCATAATCAATATCATTGTGTTCTTTATCTCTGTTATCTTGATAGACGTAACCGTCTACTAAAGAAATCAAGGTTCCCTCAGTTACATACACCTCTGAATCATAGAATGAAACTGCATATTCTTCATCAGAATGTCCGGGCAATGATGAAAAATATGATTTTATATCAGCTTCCAAATTAATATCAGATACAACACGCATATTTTCACCATCAACAGCCGTCACTTTTATTTCACTATTTTGATATACCGAATATATATTTTTTCCATCTGTGATAACTGTGTCCGGTTCCTTTACCCCCTCCACCTGATCATTGTTTTTATAGTAGTCACCATCATCAGAAGATGTATTTTCTGTCAAATGATTACTGTTGTCACCTTTCTGATTGGAATCAAATGATATTCTATTATCATCAGACGGAGAATCGCTTTCAGTGACCATACCGTCAGCAGTATTCATTGCCATCTCTTCATCAAAAATGGCACCCTTTGAGCCAAGATAGTGTGCTTTCGATGAGTTAAGGATGGTCTTTAGGATTTCTTCCTTACCGGATGCACTCTTAACATTGTTTGTTCCCTCCCCTGCCATCATCAGCCTTTGATCAGATTTCTCTTCTTCATTATCAAACCGCTTTACCTTCACAATATTCTCTTTGTTAATTCCCCTGTCATAAACAATTTTTGCAGTAAATATACCAAGTGAAGCCGCCATCAGGGTACCACCCGTCACAAGGCTTCTGTAAATCCATTTTCTTCTATTGCTGTTCTTTTTACCACTTTGTTTTTGCTCTGTCATATTGTTATTCTGTATATTATTTTCAATTTTCTGCATCATATTGTCCGGTCTGACTGATTCAGGAATTTCAATATTTTGTGCTTCCTGATTAAGCATATCAAAAATCTCTTCATCATTCATTTTCGTCAACCTCCATTTCCTATTATCAAATTAATATCACTATCTTATCTCTAATTTTTTCTTAATCTTTGTAAGTGAGCGTTTTAACTTTGAGCGTGCGGTAGATGGTTTCATATTCAGTATCCTTCCCACTTCATCACTACTATAGCCGCCAATCACGGATAAAACGATTACTTCCCTTTCCTCCTGTTTAAGCTTTCCCAGTGCTCTCTCAATGTCATACTGCTGTTCCAGATCCGTCTCCCGCTGACTTAAGTGCAGTTCTGTCTTCTCATCATCAATGGAGACATTCTTCCTAATGTACTGCTTTCTCATTCTCCTGCACTTATTAGCCAGAATTTTAAACGACCACTGTTTAAAAGCGGCTGCATTTCTTAAATGCTTCAGACCCGTGTAAATGTCCATAACGGCATCACTCACCACATCCTCTGCATCATGCACATCTCCCAGCATAAAATAGGCATATCGATACATTTCTTTATAAATACATTCATAAATTTTTGAAAAGGCACTTAAATCGCCACTGACCGCCTGTTCTACCCACAACTCCTGTATTTTCAAAACTTTCACTTCCTATCTTCATATAGCTAATACTTTATAAGTGTACTAATCTGAGAATATTGTTGCAAAAAATTGTTATGATTAATTAAAAACTGCCGCTCTGACTTGAATCACAGCGGCAGTATCATCCAACAAAACTTTATTTTATATAGTTTTTAAATACTTTCTTATATTCTTCAATCTTTAAAGATAACTTTTCATAGTCCTTATCGCCTATCTTTCCATTTTCCTTAAATTCATTGATGACATCTATATACTCAAGATATGACTTATATGCTGTATCTTTATAATTATTCGACAAGTTGAGCTTAATCTCAGCTTCCTTCTCTTCAATCCTCTTCTTTGTCTTGCCTAGCAGCATACGACTCTTCACCTCGATTTAATAAAGTTTTATTCATCAGAAATTAATTATTGATGAGCTTATCATCCTCATTGTTCCAACTATAAAGCTTTCTGATTTCTTCTCCGACCTTTTCAGCCTGATGCTCTGAAGCCAGCTTTCTCATCGCATTGAAATGTACCTGACGTCCTGCCGGTGACATATCAAGCAGGAACTCTTTTGCAAACGAACCATCCTGAATATCAGACAATACTTTCTTCATGGCCTTCTTTGTATCCTCTGTGATAATCTTAGGACCTGTAATATAATCACCATACTCTGCTGTGTTAGAGATAGAATATCTCATTCCTGCAAAGCCTGACTGATAGATGAGGTCTACAATCAGCTTCATCTCATGTACACACTCAAAGTAAGCATTACGTGGATCATATCCTGCCTCTACGAGAGTCTCAAAACCTGCCTGCATAAGAGCACAAACACCACCGCAAAGTACTGCCTGCTCGCCAAAGAGATCTGTCTCTGTCTCTGTTCTGAAAGCAGTCTCAAGAACACCGGCTCTTGCTCCGCTGATACCTGCTGCATACGCAAGGGCAAGTTCAAGTGCCTTACCGGAAGCATCCTGCTCTACTGCTACAAGACAAGGCGTACCCTTGCCGGCCTGATACTCTGAACGAACTGTATGTCCCGGTGCCTTTGGTGCGATCATCGTTACATCAACAAATGCAGGTGGCTTAATACATCCGAAATGAATATTAAATCCATGTGCAAACATTAACATGTTACCCTCTACCAAATTAGGCTCTATATCATTCTTATACATATCTGCCTGCTTCTCATCATTGATAAGAATCATGATGATATCTGCCTTCTTAGCAGCCTCAGCAGTTGTATATACTTCAAATCCCTGCTTCTCAGCCTTCGCCCATGACTTGCTGCCCTCGTATAAACCAATGATTACCTTGCAGCCTGACTCTTTTAAATTAAGTGCATGTGCGTGTCCCTGGCTTCCATAACCTATAATTGCAATTGTCTTACCCTCCAGTAATGATAAATTACAATCCTCCTGATAATAAATCTTAGCTTCCTGATTTGCCATCTTTCTATGCCTCCATTAAAAAATTAATAATATTATTTGTTAATCTCATCATGAAATATTCATATATGAGTATTAATGCACACGATAATTCAATGCTATTCATCGTCAGCCATTATTCCAGCTCACCCTCAAGCATATTATAATTACCTCTGGTAAGTCCCGTAATACCTGTCCTTACAAGCTCCTTCACTTCAAATCCTTCCAACAGACCGATAAAGGCATCTAACTTCTGCTGATTACCTGTGAGCTCAATCATCAGAGAATCTGTGGACACATCTACTATCTTGGCTCTGAATATATCCGTCACTGCAAGCACCTGCTGTCTCTGTGAAGCATCTACGACTACCTTACACAGAATCAGCTCTCTGCAGACAGAAGCGCCATCCTTCAGCTCTATAATCTCCTTCACTTCCACCAACTTGGCAAGCTGCTTATGTATCTGCTCTAATACCTCATCCTCACCGCTTACAACAATGGTCATCCGTGAACGACTGTTCTGCTCTGTCTCACTTACCGTAAGACTGTCAATATTATATCCTCTCCTTGCGAAAAGTCCTGAAACTCTCGATAACACACCGGCAGTATTCTCTACCAGTATTGATAATACCATCTTTCTCACGCAAAAAACCTCATTTCTGTATAAATTATATGGTTACACATAATAAAATAATCATAGCACAATTCACTATTTTGTCAAGTGTTTATCCTATCGTTACAGGATAAACTTATCAACTTCACCTTGGTGCCTGACATTGACATTTGGTTTCCTCATCTGTTCAGCCCGAAACCGGATTACGTTATTAATGACTACGCAGGCTGACTGTTAGCCTGCGTAGTCTGATTTTCTTATCAGCTCTGTTATATTCTTTTTAAGTTCCTTTTAATTTTTCCTGATCTCCGCAACCAGTCCCGCATCAAACTGCGCCAATGGATTATTTTCCCATTTATATCGCAAGCCTTGCACGAGATAGTTCCTGCTAAATTTTGTATTCTACCTAATCCATGGGCTGACTGACTGACTGACTGACTGACTGACTGACTGACTGACTGACTGACTGACTGACTGACTGACTGACTGACTGAC
>CACXFV010000091.1 GCA_902767015.1 uncultured Lachnospiraceae bacterium
AGAAATGAAATCAGAAATGAAGTAAGAAATGAAGTAAGGGATGAAGTAAGGGATGAAGTAAGAGTGACAGAATATGAGGAATCCCTGAAATCACTGATACACATTCTAAAAAAAGTAACTGATAATTTTGAGACAGTTTGTCAGATAGTCACAGATGATGAAAAATATGCAGAGGTAACAAAGGAACAAATCAGGAAATACTGGTAAAAATTCCTTTGACTTCACAAAAAAAAGGCATTAACCACGTTACTTTCAGGTGGCTGATGCCTTTTTGTCAATTTCAAAGGTTCTGCTGTATTAATCCTTGCTTACCCCTGCCATAATAAGCGGAACCACTGTTCTCAGCAGCAATCCCACACCAATCAGTAATGCGATACTACTAATCACAAAGCTGATATAAAATGAACCCTTGCCCGCATACAGGATATCATTAGGATTCCCTTCTTATGCTACATAATCACCATATCTTCAACTCTCATTTTTTGTGAAGTATCCCGCAATAACTGCCATCGCAGACACTACCATCATCAAAAGCATTACTGCCGGCCATTCATCCCCCGTCTTCGGAGCACGCTGCGCTGCAGCATCAGCACCGGTCTTTCTTGCCTCATCCACTTTTTCCGAACCATCTGCTGTATTTGCGTTATCTGTTTTTTCTACATCATCAGCACTATCCGTGGCATCCGTTTTTCCTGTGTCATCAGCACTATCCGTGTCACCTGTTTTTCCTGTATCATCAGCACTATCTGCTCCATCCGTTTTTCTCTCATCATCCTGATGGTTATCCGTGTAATACAGACGATAAAGCCATATATACTCTCCACCTACTTCTATATCATACTCATTTCTTACATCAAGCACACCATTCTTTAATAAAATCACATCTTCCACACCATGATAAAACTCTCGGTAACCGAAAGGATTCATTTCCTCATCAAAGAAACTCACATACTGAATCTTATCGTAACCCGACTCAAGAATACCACTTACCATAAGGCGTCCTCCACACTCTCTGATATCAAAGAGGCTGCTGTCCCAAATCGTCAAAAGAGGCTCAGCTATCTGTTGTATATTCGTCTTTTTAAGAATATTACCTTCCCGATCCATCTTTCCAACATAAATATTAGTATCCAGATAATAAAAGGCCCCATCTGCATATGTCAGTGCATAAAAGGCATCTTCGATAGGAATATCCTTTATCAGCTCATCCTCTCCATTATAAAGGAACAATGCAAAAGAGTCTCCCCTCCAGCCTATCGTGGCATACTCTCCATTTTCCATGCCACATATGCCATTGACAAAATAATCACAGTCAATGATAACCGGTGGATTTTCAAAATTAATGCTAAAAATTTTCGTGCTGTCTGTCCATCTGTCATAGACTACACCCTTGATGTAATGACCTGTGGTAAACACATTATCATAATAGGAAACCGGAGCAACCTGCGGTTCTCCAATAAGATTGCCATCCCCATCCAAATGATAATAGATTAACCGATTAAGATAACTAAGCTCTACTGCCATAGTGCCATCCTCAAAACTGAACAGCTTCGCTTCCGTATAAAAAAATCCTTCGAGAAATTCCTCACTGTCCGTTACAACCGGCAGCTTAAGTCCCGCGATTTCCTCTCCATTACCATCAATATCTGTTTTTCTCAGTTTTATATCAAAGGACATATCGTCATAGGAAACATTTCCCACCAGACTGGCAATAGTATTATCCTCTATTCTTACCCAGTTACTCTTAAATTCATTCCAGTCACTCAACGGTGTTTTATTCAGAAACTCTACATTTTCAAAATCACCGGTAGTGATTGGAATCCGTACCTCGTTCAGATTTTGATTCTCTGTCACCCGAAAAGTATCCTGTGGAATCACCAACGTATAGGAAGTGTTCGGCTCAAGCACTGATTCAGAGGGATAATACATAAACCAGTAAACACATTCCTCCTGCATATCTTCTGAGATATTGACCTTGTAACGTGTGCCTTCTTCATCCAGCAAATACGCTTCGCTAAGTTTTGCGTAGTCCACAATATCCAATGGCATACTGCTATAGAGCTTCATATTCAGCATATTGCTCACACCTTCTGTGTCAGCGGTAAAATCCACCGTATACTCATCATCACCAACCTCTGTAAAGCTGACCTGAAAAGACGGATTCTCTCCCGTCACAAAATCTGTGATGACAATACCGGTGGAAGTTCCAACCTTAGAATAATTAAAATAGAACTTACTGGCAGGTTTTGTATCCGGGGCAAATCTGTCTCCCTCCCGGAATAAGGTATCATCCACACCGTAAAAGCTTGTCTGACGCACATCATAGATTAGTCTGTCACCGGCAGAATAGTTATCATTTTTTTGATAATTGGTACCGTTCTCTTCCTCTAAGACAGCATTGACTGCGAATATCCGAAAGCCCGGTGTAAGGTCATACTCATCAAAAACCTCCCAGTTCAGATTGGTTCCTGCATCATACTCTACCAGAAAATACTGAGAATAAATACCATTTTCTCTTGCATTCTCCGGTGCAATGACGGCTATCATCTTTCCGTTCTTATCATCAGCATCCAGATTCGTAAGATGAACGGTTGTCTCTTTGCTTTCCCTGTCAATGTATACAATATCCTCCTCATTCAGCCAGCCATAGGTCCATTTGGTAAATCCATTATGATCTCCCTTTTCTACAGAGGTCATGATATCAAAGCTTCCCAACATATTACTGCTCTCTCCGGTGTAAGAATAATAATCCGGTATACCTAACAGATGTCCCGTCTCGTGAATCAGTACCAGTAAATCCTGTTTTTCCTCATATATTTCGTCGCCATGATTATGGATAAAAGAATATGCTCTGTACTGTACCCCGTCAAACTGTCCCGAATTCATTCTCACATCCACATGTGGCCACCATGTGCCTCCCCATTCTCCGGATGGTCCTGCAAAATTCAAGTATACAGCATCAATATATCCATCACCGTCACTGTCATAGTTCCGATAATCAATCTCATCATCCAAAGCCTCCAGAACCTCATCCAATAATCGGTATTCCGGTCTATACACTTCATCCAAATCGTTTATACTGTTCCCATATTGCCTGCCATATACGACTCCATCCTCTAATATCACATTTTCCTCTTCATCCTCTCGTATAGCCCCTACCTCATCTTTGTCTTCTATATCCGTCCGGTTCTGCCAATCCTCTGACACGACATCAAGGGTAATCTGCTCAGAGTCCCCGATGCCTGCCCGTCCCTCATTCGATTCTCTATACTGTTCTACAAACTGCTGCCCCCCGTACTGCACACCATGTTGTCCATTGTCATCCCCACTATAAAAGCCTCTCTCATACTGTGCCGTATATTCATAGATTTCCTCACACTGAATATCCAGTTGTCCATAAGAAGAGATATGATAATACCCTCCCAGACTATCCGCTTTCTGTGGCTGCGACGCATCCGATGTTCCATTAAATAATCGCAATAACTTCTCGTCTGTGTATACCGATTCATCTGCCCGCTCTGCTTCAAAAGGATAATCCGGAAATGCCACCTTTACCACCAAAGGCTTCACTTCACCCATTACCGGCATTCCACCTCTGGAAGCAACCACATGAGAGACCTTTGCCCGGCCTGTCTGTCCACTCTGCTGTTCATACGCTGACACAGATATTCCCTGCATCAGTGAACCTCCTATTGCCAGACACAGAAAAAATGCTCCTCCACGTTTACCATATTTTATCAATTTTCTCATCCTTATATCCCTGCAGTACTGCAATCTTTGCTTGCAATACTGCCACCAATAAGTAGGTTGAACGTTTCCTTTCAAGCTTTTACTTTTCATTGTCATTTTCTCTATTGTCTCCATAACTCATTTCCTTTCATTTCTATTCTCTACCTGTTAGAATTTACTATTATAGTATAATAAGCCATTTTTCATTATGCAGTTATTCTTCAACTGCACTCCGTAGACACCACAAACACATACAAATATGCTTCCTGCAATACTGCAGGAAGCATACTCCTCACTAATCTCTTTCATAAATTACGAAATGCGCTACTGCCCGCAGTATCTTACCTCTCGCCTCTCGGTCCGATATACTCGGCACTGCCAAAGCCTAAAATCAGCTGGAATACATTCGGTAAGAATATCAATCCCAGTGCAAATCCTATTTCCTTGCCAAATGACCGTGCAAAATAAATATTAAACATAATTCCATATATAATGCTGACAATCGGAATGCATAAAAGGATGAACTTCCAACCACTTCCATCTACAATTCTGGTAAGTACATAAGTATTGTAAATCGGAATCAATGACTTCCATCCCGCTTCTCAGGCTTTGGTATAAATCCTCCACTGTGCGACAATGAGAAGCAAACCCAATATTACTGCTATCACAAGAAAGGTGACTTGCTGCGTATGTGACAGACTGCTAATCCACTCCGTTGATTCAGAAGAATTGTTCATAACTTTTCACTCCTTTCCGTAGTATTTACATTAAAGCAACTACGTTCATTATATCACAGTACTCATGACAAATTCGTGACAAGTTTTAAAAAAACAGTCTATTCTCCTTTCTTCCAACAAGAAAGCGCTTACCAAAGTATATCATAAATCGTAACATTCTTCTATCTTTTTGCTTATTGATTGTCATACACAAATCCCAACATGGTCACATCATCAAACTGCGGTGCATCTCCCACAAAGGCATCAATATCCTCTTTTACCTTTATCAACATATCCTTCACAGATGATTGTCTGTGACGATTCAAGGCCGCCAACATTCTTTCATTGCCAAACAGTTCATCGTGGGCATCGGTTGCCTCCGGAACCCCGTCTGTATAAAGGAACAATCTGTCTCCCTTCGAAAGCGTTAACTCATATTCCGTATAGACAGAATCTTCCATTCCCGCCAACACAAATCCATGCTTATCCTTAATCAGGGTAAATTCCTCTCCTGCCCGCATAATGGCTGGATACTCATGCCCCGCATTGGCCGCCACTAATTTTCCGGTAGAAATTTCCAAAATTCCTAACCACACCGTTACGAACATATCCGCCTCATTATTTTCACATAGCTGATTATTAACCTTCTCTAAAATCTGCTTTGGAGAAGAAGTAATCTGTGCACAATTCTTTAGCAGCGTCTTTGCAATCACCATGAATAATGCCGCCGGAACTCCTTTTCCGGACACATCCGCCATTACCATGACCAAATGATTATCATCCATCAGAAAAAAGTCATAAAAGTCGCCTCCTACCTCCTTGGCAGGATTCATGGTAGCATAAATATCAAACTCCTTGTGTTCCGGAAAAGGTGGAAAAATACTTGGCAACATATTAGCCTGAATTTGCGTTGCAACATTTAACTCTGTCCCGATTCTCTCTTTTTCTGCGGTAACGCTGGTCAAATCCGCTATGTAACTGTAAATCTCCTTCTCCATCACCTTGATGGATTGTGTCAGCTCCCCTATCTCATCATTTGACATGATTTTCAATTTGGAAATCATGGAGCCCTCCTCTGACTGCTCGCCCTTCTTTTGCTGCTCAGAGACAAAATTCCGTGTGGCATCTGATAATCCTCTAATAGGCTTAATTACCATTTTTCGAATCAGTAAAACCATAATGAAGGCAGCAATCATGGTAACTACCGTAATAACAATCAATACCCTGTACAGGAATGCATGACGCTCCCGCATTACATCTTCCATGGACATATCAGCCCCCACCAGTGCCACTGTCTCTCCCTTATCATTCTTAATAGGCATAAAAACAGAACACATCCAGCCAACTCCCTCTTCATTGCTGATAAACGCCGGAATACCATTACTTAAGGAACTGACATCCGCCCCCTCCGATACCGGAAATTCCTCCCGAAATCCCATAGGATTTTCCTCATCCGTATCCATCAGTGCAACCGCCTTTTTATCAATCACCCTCTGTACATAGAGATACTTGATATCACTGTTGTCCTTGATATTTTTCAAAACGGAAAGCATCTCTTCGTAGGCCTCATCCATCTCCCTCTCATCGGCATACTCTCCGATAATCTCAGCATCCATCAAAGAGGCTGCTGTAGCCGCAATGTTGGTAATTGTCTCTTTATAGTAATTATCCACCGTATCCGAGTAAGTTTTATAACTGATATAAATGGAAATCACAGCTACTAACAGGGTAGCTGATATGATAACCATCATCATTTTGGTTCTCAATGACATTTTTACTTTCATAACAGTTCTTTTTCCTCTCTTTCCTCTCTCCTGTCTTTTCAAAAATTCCTATCACGGACAACCGCCTTTCTATAGCAATGTAAACGACACCCATAATTCTTTGGCAGCAATATTCCCCATACCGGAATAAACCCGCTGAACAGAATGACTTAACGTTTCCCACACAGGAAACCGTACAGTCAAACACTCCGCCTCATAGAAGCTTAAGATATCATCCCCGTACCGCCGTAACTCCTCCGGGGTCATGGTTGTCTCCTCTATCCATAAGACCCCCTTTTTCACTTCTCCAATTATAACATACTTTTGCCGGTTGACTATAAAAAAATCGGCAAATCCTCCACAAAATTTTTTCTCTTTTACAATATAGTCAAGCTGTTCTCTATCCCATAAAAGAAAGGCATTCTTAAAAAAATGTTGTCTTCTGAGCTGATATAATTCCTCTGCTCCTATCTCTTCCCGAAAACAACGGTACTTCTCCTTTCCCTCCTCATTTTTCTGCCTTTCCCATTTCATTTCTATACTCTCGTAATAACAGGAAAGTCCCATTTTCTCATAAAATCCTCTCAGGCAAGGCTTGGCATAACATAATAAGCCGGCATCCTCTTTTTGTAACTTACTCCTGATTTCCCGGCAGATGCTTTCATAGACATGATTTCTCCGATACGAAGACAACACACCTCCTGCATATAGATAATAGGCATTTCGTTTCTCATATCTGTCACCTGTGACATCAGCAGCTTTCCCACCTGTTACCTGACATGGAAAAAGATAGACACCTCCTATCAGTTTTTCTCCTTCAAAGGCTCCTATCACCTGCATCCTGTCCGGTACATTAGCAAAGAAAAAATCAACATATTCTTCAGAATCCTCATAGCAGTCAAGCCATATCCTTTTCAATTCAATCTGAAAAGGCAAGCTCCGCCAATTTGTCAGCCATTGCAGTTTCATCTTTATCTCCTATACTAAGATATTTAAGGTATTAAAATTCAAATAATGCCGATAGTAAAAATTCTTCGCTTTACTCCTCACGATTAAAATACCCAGTCCTCCCAGCGTCTCATCATCATCCTCCTCTTCCACCTTTTTCGCCTTTAAATCAAAGGGGTTAAATTCTAAGGCATTGTCACGAATACATAGCCTGAAATCCCCGTTCAGCTCTGAAATAATGGTCAACGAAATATACAAATCGTCATTTTTACCTATATTTGCATTGTCTAAAATGGCAGAACATATTTCCTCCACTGTCACCGTCACATAATAATTCTGCTTGGCTGTGGCACCAAATCTTTCACAAAATTCCTCTATTTTCTCAATCACCTCTGCCAGATTCTTTTCATTTTTTCCTAACATCAGACTATAAATTCTATCTTCTCCAGGCAACTCCTCCCTGCTTTGTATAAAAGCATAGCGGTCTAAGATACTCACAATCAAAAGACAGCTTATCTCTGTAAGGGGGAACAACATAAAAAATAACTCTACCCTCAACAAGCTGCAAACCATGGTAAATAACAACAATAATACCGTTCCGCGTAACAGCGAGATCAAATAAGCCTTACGATAATTTTCCACAGACTGACAATACACCGTCATCAGCATATTGATTCCTCCAAACACTGCTCCCACACAATAAATCCTTACAGCAAGGATGCCAAGCTTAAGCTCACCACTGTCTTTCACGCCAAACAGCCGGCAAATACTGCCTGCCCCTATCATAATACCGGCTAACAAAAGGATTCCCAATATCACACCGCTCACCATTGCCAGCTGATACACCTTGTGCTGTGCCTCCACATTCCGCTCGCCGTGAAAAGTACTCGAAAGTGGCTGTAACGCATCCGAGGCAGCATTAAAAAACAACAGTCCCACATAAGAAACATTGAGTACAATATCAAATACTGCCACACCACTGTCTCCCAATTTTTCAGATAAAATATGATTAGCCAGCATAATAAAAACAAAGAGAGAAATATATTGGTTGGAAGTGGATAATCCGTTCTTCAATATTCTCATTGTCTGACGAAGTCGCGGAAAAACCGGTGCAAAACGAATAATATGCTTTTTACGGATAAAATGTATGGAAAAAATTCCGATAGAAACGCACTGACCAATGACAGTGGCCCAGACACTACCTGCAACACCAACCTTCATTCCCAGCACAAGAACAAAATTCAGTAATACATCTGTGATATTGCCCACAGCAAATCCGAAGCCTGACAGCTTGGGGTTGTCATCATTTCTGATAAAAATAAACAACGGTGTATTAATAAAAAACACCGGTGCTGACAATAACAGGACATGGGCATATTCATAGGACAAATGGTATAATACTCCATCTCCCGGCACCGTTCCCAGTATCCATAAAACCTGCCTTGTAAAAAAAAGTCCCGTCACAGAAAAAAATAATCCTATGATGACCGATGCCATCATGGTTTTATTGAATATCTGCAACGCTTCTTTATTTTTACCTGCTCCTGCCAGTCTGGCAAATTCAATGGAGCCGCCTACCCCCAGTCCCACATAAAAAACCGCATAAATCATATAGATAGGGGCTGTAATGCCGATGGTGGCCAGACCCACGCTTCCCGTGCTCATTCCCACCACCAGAGAATCCGCGATATTGGCAACCGCCAGACCCACCGCCGCCAATATTGACGGAAACATAAATTGCCGGAACATTTTATTGATAAATTGATTTTTCATTTCCGTCCCTACTCCTAACAGTATATGCTCTCCACACCTCGTTCATTCTGCAAGGCTTCATTTTTCTCTTGTGAATCCTGATTCCCTCAATATTCATATCGTCATCCCCGTTCACATACGGATACTCTGAAGGAATTACAAGGAACAGCTGCTCCAAAAGATAAAACATCAATCCCTCTTTTCGCTCACACATCTTCGCCACCCAAATTGCGTAGGTATCCTGTGTAATCTCACCCCCAATGGCGGTTGCCATGGGCTTTCCATCTACATAAATCAAGACTCCCTTAAGCTCTAACGCATAGAAATAGTCCATGACATTCTTTGCCACCAGATAATCATCGGCAATCATTCCCACCTTTTCTTCGCTATTTTGTTTCTGCCACTTTTCAATCACATTCCAACCGGCGGACAGATTCTCATTTGTCAATCTCTCCGCAGAAAGGCGATATTTTAATTCAAGACGATGTATTTCCCGGCGAATCCTCTCATATTTTTTCCCCTGCTTCAGTAGATGACTCTGTCTGTCATATATATATTCACAGCCTCCTCTGTCATACTCCAGCTGTAATTTTTCAGGAAACTGCTCCTCAAGCCAGTTTTTTCTCTTCTCATCAATATAAAACAACTGAAAATCTTTTTTTCTCTCATATTCTTCTATGAATTTCCTTGTTTTTTCTATATTACCGCAAGGACAAAAATAACTGTTTTCTCCTGCCAGCCCATATTTTACCACAAAGAAATCCTCTTCCAGATACAGGGAAAGCCGCATGGTTTCCTGCCAAAGCAGCAGTGTATAAAAGGAATGTGATAATAAAACACAATCTGCGTTTTTTCTAATCTCCTCAATCCTGTCCCTTTGCTGTAATTCTATTTTTAGCCAGTCCATATACGCCTCATTTCACTCAACTGTTCTAAAACAACACTGCACCATAATAATTCCCAAGCCGCCAATCCCACGGTCATCGGCTGCCAATGTAACATCCGGGTCTTCCTTCACAAGAGAGTCATAAGGCACTCCCTTATCGATAAATGTCAATACAGCCGACAAGGAACTTTACTCCGTTTCCCCGGAAATCCCTCAATCCTCCTGACATTCAAAATCACATTTTTCTCATACTCAAGTAAATATTAATGTGTATCAGGATGTGTATCAGGGATTGTAACCATCTACCACTTTTTTTCAATAATCAAATCCAGCTTATCCTTAGTGATTCCTACTTTAATCTCATCTGCCAGATTAGCCACGATTGACTTTTCTAACTCATCCCATGCCTCCACCAATGTCTCACTGTCAGTATCCTTTTTGGCACTTTTCAGACTATCTTTATACTTATTTAATGACCAGTAATAGACATTCGACATATTCGTGTTGACCATTCCTAATACACCAAAATTGATGTACCCTGTACCATACTGCATCTGAAGATTCTTTGCATCCGCATAATTATCCATTCCCGTCTCAAATAAGCCACGTATCCTGCCCATGATGCCTGTATTTGCCATATTCTTTCCTGATGTAGATACTTCCAATAATTCCTTCTTCTGTTTGGCATCCATCATGGTATCCACCTGAAGATAGATACAGCACTGTCTTTCTTCCTCTCTGCTTTCTAGCCATACCTTTGCCTGAAAACAGGTCACAATTTCTCTGAGCATTCCTAACAATTCTTCCATCAGAAGTCTCAGACGGAGAGCCTCCTTTGGCGGAAGTTGCAAATTAGCTGCCAGCTCCTCTGTTACCTCCAGTGCTCTGCCAAATTCTTTTCCATCACTGTTTATCTCTACTTTTTCCGTTTCCATAAACTCTTCCTTTTCACTATTCTATCGTCAATATATCAGCAAAACCTGTTACCTCGAATATCTCCATAATTGCCTCTCCCATTACCTCTGCCAGCTCCTTATCAAGCTGTGGTGCCGTGGTGGTATCCAATCTTCCCTCTACCTTTACATTTGCAACTTCACCATTTACTTCCTTTACTACTGTCATTTTGATTATCTCCTTTATTATTTAATATCATAATAAGTCATTTACTCTCCATCTGCAGTTCCTAAGGTGATACCGTTTGCATTAACAGTTGCCGTATAGTCTCTGTCAGCATCAAAAACGATGCTGCTTATGGCTTCCTCTCTCTTAACAGAAACGGCTCTGTAATTTTCCATCAATGTTTCATCGTTGATATCACACTGAACATCACTAGGGGTAGTACACAGAAGGAAAATCCTGTTTCCTTGCTGATCAACAATGCTGCCCATTGACCTATCATTGTTGCTGTTTTCGTCCACTTCTTCCTCTGATGCGCTAATTGTTAAGAGCCAGCCGAAATCATCATCAGAATCATAGTTAGATTTTTCCACAAATTTCAAGGTATGACCTTTTTCGCCGTTGCTGCTTTGAATATACACACCGTCCTTCCAGCCATCAGGCAGTGTCATCGTAAAACCATAAAATTCGTCATGGTATGTATTTCCGCTGATGGTACTGCCATCGGTACGTGTCTCCGGTTCTGTATCAGAATCGTCCGGCTGTTCATCGGCTGTTTCCTTTTGCTGTTCAGCATTACTCTCTCCCGACTGTACGGTAGTTGTTTCCTTTACCTGCCCGTTAGTCGTTTCCTCTTTTTTTGTGGCGCTACCGCAACCTGCAAGCATGATAGCAAAGGCAAGTGTTCCCACTAATAATGTTACATTTGTCTTTCTCATGATTTTGTCCTTCCGTTAACAAAATTATTTTTTCTGCTTCATCTCCGGATTCCACAGGAGGTCTTACAAACAGACCTTCTCAGTGTCCTCTGAAGCAATTTATACTGATTTGCCTAAACATACAGAGTACATATTCAGACACAGATACTCCCTGTTGCAGGAAAATATCTCATTGTCAGGTATAAAATGCCCTCTTTTTAGATTTTATAACTTGCATTAATATATCATAGTGGCTATGACAAATTAATGACATCTCACCCTATCCCGCACACAATTGTTAAGCTGTTTCATTGCTGCTTCTTAGCCTACTCACAGTCATTTAACTGTCCTCTCTGCCCTACTCTCTGCTATCTGCCGAATTTATCTTTATGATACAACTTTACATCCGTGGTGAATAAATGTACAATACCAATATCGAAATCTGCTATAACAAAATTGAATACTTCAAATTCCGGTTTCTCGACTGTCCGGTTTCAACCCCAATTCTGTATTGGCATATAAAATCTCTCTTATCAAAAACGTTTATTTCTTAGGAAGACGCATAATAGCCTTTGTCCCTATTCCCGGCTCACTCTCGATTGTAAGAGTTCCCGATGCCATCAGCTCCAGTCGTAATTTTACATTATCAATACCGATATGTACTCTTTGATCATCTTTTTGTTCCAATAGCTCCTGATCTACCCCTACGCCATTATCTTCTACCATCACCAAATACGCATCATTTTCTTCCCATGCGGAAATAGTCACAAGCCCCGCCTTATTCCTTCCCCTTCCCTGCAAGCCATGCTTTACTGCATTTTCCACTAAGGGTTGCAGCGTGAGGGGCGGTATTTTAAATTTATATGCCTCAATCTTTTTCCCAATCCTGATCTTCTCCCCAAACCGCTTCTTTTCCATGTAAAGATAATTGTCCACCAGCTTCATTTCATCCGAAAACGGAATACAATCTATCTTCGTTATAATCTCCATACTCTGCCTTAAATAATCCGAAAAATGTTCGATGGTTTCCTCTGCCATCTTCGAATCTACTCCACAAAGATACCGAATAATCGCCAGACAATTATAAATAAAATGAGGCTTAATCTGTGCCATCAACAGAGTGGTTTTATCTCTTTCCATCTCCAATTCTTTTTCATACAATTCTTCCTTGATTCTCTTCCTGTAGACAGAATAAAAATAATAATAGTACACCAGAATATCCACCAGCACAATCTCATCCATGTAGCCTGTTAAAATCCCCTTATTTTCTAAAAAGCCGGTCACCATCGTCACAATGACCACCATAAGGAGTATGCCTCCCATCTCTCTGCCGTCCTTCTTACCAAGAAGTCCTAAAGAATGAATCGTCAAAACAAACAAATATATAAAAGAAACCGCATATGGCAAAAAATGAAAGGGCGTGTTTCCCACCCATGAACCATACTCATCATATTGATACACCAGAGGCACACCACACATAGAGATACCGCTCATAATCACTAACAAAAGCTCCGGAATACACAAAAACAACAGACGTTTTCCTCTATGAGATGTCATTAATACAATTTCCAACAGCAAAATACCACTATAAATACAGTATTCCATAAAAGCTTTAAAATATATAAATCTGACAAGTTTTTTCACCTCTGCCGGAGAATAATGCATAGATTCCGACTTTAAAAGACCGTCTGCATATTTTTCAAAAAAATTTAAAAAGAGCATGATAAAAACCAGCCCTATGATCAAGACAAAACACTGGATTTCTTTCGGTTTTTCCTCCTTATTCACATATATAAATATGGTAAGCACCAGTATTAAAATCAACGAAATGTAATTTACACCAATAAAATTTACAATTACTTCCTTCAACAAAACCGTTAAGCCTCCCATCCGGAAAAACGGAACCTAAAAGTCTAAGAATGCGGGTTAAATGAACAAGTGAATATTTTGTAACAATCCCTAAACCGTCTTTTATTCCTTACTTGTAGCTGCCATGAATAACGGTACCACAGTCCGCAACAGCATGATCACTCCAATCAGGAACGCAACACCGCTTATTATAAACGGAACATATGCTGAAAACTTACCGGCATATAAAATCTCATTCGGATCATCAGGATTATATAAGATTCTTACCTTTTTCCCCTTTCGAAATCCGGCAATATAGGTGTCAATCTCGTTGGTATACTGCTGATCATCTACTGTATAGGTAACAAATACCCCGTAATGGGTCTCATCTGCATCAACATATTCTTCATTAATTTTTTCAATGACCGCTGTCGTCTTGGTGAATTTGTTTCTTTTTTCGTTCGTATTGATACCGTAAATCATCATGTATACCCCTACTATGATCAGTACAACAGGTACCACAAACCGAATTATAATTCTCTGAATGATCATCTCTCTTTTTCTCCTCCATGGAAGTTTTTTGCAAACAACTCCGCTTTTCGTTCCATTCTGTCAGTTCTAAAAAAGTCAGACATGTTATCAATACTTTTATTCTGATATACCTGATTAAAAATGTCAAGTGAAAATAAATGCATTATAAAACGTCCACTTCTTGGGGTATATTCCTTTTTCAAAGTGTCCACAACTCAGGAATCTATTGAAGATTTCAGACCTAGCAACTATTTATCATTTTCCTTAGCGGTAATCAACATCTCAAGCAATCCCTTCAGCTTGTCGTGTCCACCTTATAGGGTACATTATATTTCAAATTCATTACTCCTTGCAGCTTACTCACCGCTACCAACGATCACACGGGCGGGCAGTCTGTCTTTCCTGCTCTGTCTTCATTTTATCCATCCTCGCTCTGACCTACTATATTAACCAGCCTTTTCAAGCAGTTCTTTCGCTTTATAATACTCCTCTACAGTCGCCCCCGATGATTCGCATGCTGTTTCAAGTGTATCATTACATTTTCTCATGAAATTATTTACACTCGTAAATAAACTTTGAGCACTTTCTACCTTATACGCTTTTACACACTTTTCCGCATACTCTTCCGCATATTCTTCCACTATCCTACACATGACCTCACATCCTTTCTCCGTGTCCTTGTAAAACTTTATCGCTTCACTAAAAGCCGGAAACTTTTCATTATCCACCAATAACCTAATCAGTTTTGAGAGAAATGTCTTTTGAGCAAACATTTCATCACAAAAACTGTTGTATAAGCCTCCTCCACTGTCATTCTATGTGTTGAGTCTCCTCTCCACCTTAATGAGAAGATACTACAAATATGCTATTTTGCCAATACGTTATTTACTCTTTTTATTTAATGTATTCTCATTTATTATATGTATCGTTTCTATTTTATTATAAATATGTTTATACATCAAGTCTGCCTAAACCTCGACATAATCCAATCAAACAGGTAGGCTAACCCTGTTGCATCCACGCTTTTTCTTCCGAATTTTGCCACGCATAATTTTTGTATATGCGTGGTATTTTTGCGTTGTCATATCGAGTAGGAAGGGGATGTCCCCTTCCTACTCGATGACAATCCTGTCGTCCATCTCAGGGCAATGCCCTTCGATGTCCTACAGTCGCCAAATAACCATCATCTCATGCAAGCATTTTTAAATGCTTTGCATGAATGATGGTTACTTGGCTCGTTGTCATACAAAAAAAAGCAGGATCACGTCTCTATGCCGTTTCTCCTGCTTTTTATCTTCATTCTTATTTCAACCAGATTGGTATCCAATCGTCAAGCGGACAAGCGCGCTTACCCCTGTACCTCAATAAACAGCTTCGCCGCCGCCTCGATCTTATCAAACTGTTCCGATTCATCATCAATGAACAGCATACAGTTTTTATTCTGCACGGCATAGACTGCTACAGCGACTTCTCCCATGCGGTACAGGGTTGCCTCTGTGCCTGCGATGGTAACCGTCTTAGAAAACTCTGCCGGATTTTTACCCATCTCTGTCAGATATCCCTCCATCAACTGTTTCATCTGCGCGGTGTCAAATGCATCTCCGGAAGCAGTGGTCGCCAGTCTGTAGCTTTGCTCTCCTACGCCGATGATTACACGGTCAAGCATTCTTTTCTCATTCTGATTCTCTGTACCATCTGCTTTCTGACCGTCCTCACTTTGTCCATCACTGTTGCTGTTGTCATTATCGTTGTTGCCACCGTCGCTGTCGTCATCATCATCGTTGTCGCCATTATCATTACTATCCTCATTGCCCTGCTCACCACTTCCCTGTGAGCCGCCGTTGACTTCTGTCTCAATCACATCATTACCGAGTAATCTGGCACCCATCGGCAGCTTCAGATTCTGTATTGTTTCCTCTGTATTCTCATAGAATGCAACGTCCTCATAGCTCACCTCAATCGCCTCGACAGAGGACTCAAGCAGTGCTGTAATCACGCTCTGCTTTACCTGCACCTTGAAATTATATCGAAGTCCTACTTCCTTGCCGATCAGTGAAAATGCAATCTCTTTATCCACAAGCGGTACCTGTTCACCATCGCTTTCTTCTCTTGCAGGATTATCTATATATGCAGCGTCATCTGCTGCCACTGTCTGGCTTGCCGATGCGCCATCTCCTGTAAGCGCATCTGTGTTTGCCGCCGCTCCGTCTCCGGCTGCCGTCTCTGCATTTTCCATTGATGTCACCAAGTCATCTTTGGCACTGTCACTCGCAGAAGCTCCTGCATAATAAATCCTAAAATGACAGTTTAAATTCTGCTCTTGCAGAATCTCTTCATCCTTACCAATCGTTTTTCCTGTCATATCGTCGCCTGTCGGCGTACTTTCACCCGACGAAGAATTTTCGCCTGCCGATGCACTTTCACCCGATGCCGTACTATCGCCTGCTGACGCATTTTCGCCTGCCGCCGCATTTTCTTCCGCCGCAATCACAGATTCTGTTAACGCGCTTTCCTCCGCTGCAAGCGCATCATCACTCAACTCCTGCAGCGTCAGTTCATCTGTGCCTTCCCACACCCAGCTGACATCGTAACCACCTGTCATGTCCAATTGAAAATTGCCTACCGAGTTCAAGGTCATTTTAATAGGGTAAGCAGTATCCTCGCCGAGAACTCCCAGCTCCCACACCTCAATGACAAACGCTTCGTCCTCCTGCGACTTTTTCTTTTTCTTGGACTTTCCACAGCCTGCAAGGCTTCCGGCTACCAACAGTAAAGCCAGCAACAGACAGACACCTTGTGCAGCCAAATGCTTTAACTTCTTTTGCTTCCACTGTCTGTGCCGTTTTGCAACCGCCTTGTTCCCTGACACCACGTCTTGCCCTGTTCTTTCTCTCTGTATCAACATTTTAATTTTCACCATTCTTTCCTCCAACGATCCTCATCGTCCGTCACATTTCCAATCGAGCAGCAGGGAATCATCCCTCCTACTCGCTGACAACGCTGTAAGACATCTCAATGCAAAGCCTTTTTGTATCCTACAGTCGCCCCATATTCATCATTTGCAACTGTTTCAGAGCACAGCAAAGATTTGCTGTGCAGCATTCATATGCAGCATTCAGAAGAAAAAACAGGGTTGCTATGCAGCCATAAGCTTGACTTCTGAATGATATTTGGCGGATACGCCACACAGAGGCCGGCTCTGAACAGGTACCAAATAGGCATGATGATGTATAGTGGGCTCGTTGTCACGCAAAAGCTACCCACATGCGATTTCCCGCCTGCAAGTAGCTTTTTATAATCTTCTCCTCCCATCCGCCAATCCTGTTGCCATGATAACGTCAGGAAACCCATTTCAGACAAACACCTGTCAGGTAATCCTGTTACCATAATAACGCTGGGAAAACGATTCCCAACAAACACCTATCAGCCAAGCCTGTACGAATCATACCACACGGACAACCATTCCTTCGTCTTAATACTATTGCCCTCGACCGAAGCACTTGTAAAAGAATAATCCGTACCATGTCCACTGAAATACCAGACCTGAAAATGATCCGCATGCCGGTTGATCAGCCGGTAGGAACCCTGTATCTTCACCTTATCTGGTTTACCAAAGAAAAAATATTCATTCCACAGGTAATACGCCAGCGAATTACGGCAGCCTCCATAGCTGTCATTGTAATTGCTGCCGTTTTGCGTATAGTATTGACTCGGTCCCGCGCCAAATACCACGTAGCCCGTACTCTTATTATCAATCAGCGGCGAAGTCATATCCACACAAATCGCATTTAAGAGACCATAATTGATGTAGTTGCCTCCCGTACCGTGAAGCTTTCTGAAGGAAGCCGTACCTCCGTTGCGGATAATGAGATCGCCCCCCTGACAATTGTATACACCGTTCCACCATTCCGAACTCAACTGAAAAATATAGCCCCCGGAATCCACAATCATCGTGCCGTGATTCTCAATCTCACCGTTGCAGATAAACCGTCCGTTGACAATGAAGACTGCACCGTCCTCAATCACCAGCTTTCTGCTTTTCGACAGATAGGCCACATCCTTCACTGTCATGACCTCCCCCGACTTCACCGTGTAGGTGCTGAGTCCTTTGGTGGCAAGATTCTCGGCATCGCAGACCTTCGTACCCTTATAAAGGATACACTTGCAGTGGTCATTGCCTGATGTCCGGTAGCCGATGCCAAACCGATGATCCCCGCAGAAATTATCACAGAACCGGAAGTCACAGCCCGTGTTTGGCGCATAAAAGCCAAACCTGCCGTCCCCATATTCTGTAACCCGGAACATCCAGTACACATCACCGGAACCATAGCTATTTTCATCACTGTGACAGCCAGACAGCGTCTCATACCACCAGTTATCACAGCCGGATTCAAACGCATTCTTATCAATATGTTCTATATACCTGCCCGTGTCATTATTCGGCTTAAAATAATATCTTCCACCATCATTGTCATCCCATTTTCCCATATAGTGACACGGCAGCATGCCTCTCGTCAGAAAGACATCCACATCTCCTGCAGGTCCCATGGAGTTATAGGTCCAATCATCCGTGTTAAGCATATTGACATAAAAGCCACTACTCCTGTCTCCGCTTCGATCACTGGTTCCTCCCGGCACAAAATACTGTCCAAAGCAGATTAGCACCGGCGTGTCCGAGGTCGGGAAATCCGACTTGCTGCGCATCAGCTTCCACTGCCAGATATCTGTCGCCTCATTATCCGCACCGTAACCCATACCCGCATAGACTTTCCGAAGATAAATCCCGTTCATGGAATACAACAAAGCAATCGCCAGCAACAGAAACCGCGCCACCGCCCTTTGCATGAAAAGCTTTCTCTTTCGCTGATGCTTTGCAGAGGATTGTCTGGTAATCTTCATTTGCATTCTCTCCTTTTCTTACTAGTATTGAGGTTTTTAATTAGCCAGACTTTTGATATCTGCCAAAAGCTTTCATAAATGGACTTTGGGCAGATATCATTTAGTCCGGGTTATTAAAAACCGATATACTTGGTTATATTATTATCATAGACCGTCACGGCACACTGTCAACGCAAAAAACGCCTGCCCGCAAAACGGCATACTCTTATTTTTCCTATCTTACCATACAGGCTATGACAAATATATGACACAACCATGTTTGCAAAAAGGATTTCTTTCCCATCATCAACAGGAACATAGCCTTCTTCACCCTTCTAATATCGTCATTTTGCTCTCCTTTTTGAACCTCAATATAATTCCGACATTGAAATACTCAATATTAATCTTTGATGGCTTTATGCTTCAGCTAAGCTTAATTGTTTATGAAATTCTGATTTCTTTAAAGATGTGGCGCTGCCTGTGACTGCGGCGGCTGCTTCTTTGCTACAGGGCTCGTTTTTTCCGCTGCCAAACCCGGGGTTCCTGCTGCCAAGGACTCCTTCTTTGCTGTCGCTTCCGGCTTTACCGCATGCTCCCTGCTATTGGCAAGAGCAGGGTATTCCTCTGCCGTAGGATTGAGAAAACCGTCTTTGTCCATCACCTGCAGTACCCCCTGTAAGCAATTCTCTTCGGAAAGAATATACACCGGTTTTCCCTTTAATAAAATCCCCATGATCTCCTTATGCTCGTAGGGATTTCCCGCTTTATCGCCAAACCGGACGTCCCTGATACTTGAATACCCCATATTTTCCAGTCTGTCCTTCACCTGAGCCTTCACATTCTCCCTGTAATATTCCTTCATATCGCAGATATCCTTCAGATAATCCATCATTCCCGTATCCGGCACCCTGACAGATTTCAAGGTCTCCGGCTTAAGCTTTGATAAATCCTCTGCATTAACCACACTGTAATAGGGATTCGCCATCATGCCTGCCCTGCTTGCCAACACCTTATAGGACAGCGCATTCTTTTTTTTCAGAATGTGAAACGCTCTCTCCCGCTCCTTCGATACCTTAATGCCTAAATCCGCCGCTTCCTTCATCATCTTGGAAAGTAGTGTGCACTGATGCAGCTTTGTTCCAAGCTCTCCCCATTCAAGCACCAGCCTCTCATCGGTCATTCCCACGTATGCCGCCGGATTTACCTCCAGCAGTGGGTTCGTTAAGGTATTAAACAGCAGGCTTTTTTGTCTGGTGTTCCCTCCCAGCAGTGTATCGCTTATCAACTGATTCTTTTTCTCTGCCTGTCCGGTGCAGGAATAATCCAGTAATGTCTGCATGCCTTCATAGTTTCCCATGGCAAACTGTCTGGTGGAAAGGATTCTTGCTGCGTTATCCGCTATGCTTTCCCGCAGGGCTTCACTGTAAATCTGCCTTTTATCTCTCTCAGAAACGCTGACCTTACTTTTCTCGTACTGGATACCTCTGTCCTCCGTCAGCTTCTGTCCAAACTCTCCTTCCGTCATATCCCTGCGGCTCAAGTCATCAAAAATCTGCTGTTTCAGGTTATTTTTCGTTCTATAATCCTCTGTCCTTTCGTAGGCAGAGAGAATTGCGTAAAGTTCCATCTTCATCTTAATCCTCCATGTCGAGCACTTTGTGCGGGGCAGCACAATGTGCTTAATAGCACATGAGAAAATCGCGAAGGCGATTCCTCGTAATCGAGTAGGAGGGGAACTTCCCCACCTACTCGATGCCAACGCTGTAGTCCATCTCAGAGCAAAGCCCTTCGATGGGCTACAGCGTTGGCATATCACATCCGAGCTATTTGGGCTTGGCACAAATAGCCCGGATTTTTTCAATGAAAACGAATTGCTTCGTTTCCTTTTAAGGTTTTTAAACAAGCTGCATGGCAATATCTGCCTGCTCCTCTTTCACCTTATTTTCTTCTTTTGCCACCGGCACCTTATTCTCTTTTTCCAACGGTGCATTGCCCTCCCTGACCGCTGCCTCGACCTCCTTAGCAAACTCACCGGCGACATTCTTAAACTGATAACGTCTCTCCAGCGCTGATTCTTCCTCAAACCCTGCATAAGCCATACACGCACGAAAAATATCGGTTACCTGCATTCCGCCCATGTCCTTCATCAGGTCATCATAGCCATTGGAATCGGGATTGATCACAACGCCCTTCAGATTGGCAAGCAGCTTTTCCTCCTGCTTCGTCAGACTTCCTTTATTCTGCTTAGAGAGCAGCCTAACCTTTTCACTGATCATCTTCGAGGCAACCCCTCTTTTAAACAGCTCCTCATCGCTATGCTTTGATTTCATTCCTGTCATTTCTTCCACTGACTGTCTGAAAGCTGCCCTGTCTTCCGGCTTCATCACCTTCAGCGCATACCCTAATTTGATGTTATAATCAAGACGGTGCTTCGCTAACGCCACCGGGTCATTGTTCTGTTTTGCCTCTTTTAAAGCATTGTCTCTTCGTTGATGACATAAATTCATGTTTTTCAAATTTTTAAAGGTGGAAAGACCCACATCCAGTCTAATCATGGCAAGCTCGTCATCGTCTACAATCTTGATTCTGTCCTCAATCAATGTGCCCTTCCCATAGCCCTGTGCATACACCTTGTCATCAGCCTTAAGCTTTTTCTGCAGGGTTTCCAGTCTTTTTGTCATATTATCAATCTCGATGCCGTCGATCTCGTATCCATAGAACATGTTGACCAAGGTCTCCTTATTCATAGAGAGAAGCTTATCCGCCATACTTTTGGTGATGACCTTCATATTCTCCGGCTTGATGGAAGACATGCCGACCTTGCTGTAATCCTTTGCGCCGAAAGCGGAATCCAAGCACCTGCAGATTGGCAAGCTGCTTTTTCAAATGAAGATGCTCCATGGAACGCGGTGTCAGCGCAAGCATCTCTGAATCCAGATCAATCTTGTGAATATCACTTCCCTCGGCATTTTTCATAAAGGTTCCCTTGACTTGATATTGCCAAGCTTTTCATACAGCTTTTTGTACTGCTCTTTTCTTTTTTCCATGCCGTTTCTTATTAATATACACTTTTCACTATGACAAATATATGACAAAAAAACACAGTGTGCGCCTATGTTTCCA
>CACXFV010000092.1 GCA_902767015.1 uncultured Lachnospiraceae bacterium
ATAATGTGTCAATGAGGTTGCCGCAGAATGAAGAAACGGTAATGAAACAACAATGGTTTGTGGCAGAGAATAATCGTGACAATATCAAGGAAGTGTCAGGGGATGCCGGTCAGGGAAAAGTCAAGTTCTTGTTTGATGATAACAATGTTTATAACTGGTGGGATATGGACGAGGCACCAAAGCTTGTTTTTAAAGAAATACAGCATATCAGTATGCTCTGTATGTCTGTTGAATATTGTAAGGGAGATTATGGTAAAGGGAATATTGAAACCGGATTATTTATCAGGGATGAAACAGACGGAAGTTCGTCAATGCTTGGAATTGAAAATAATCAGTACCTTGTATATTCGGAAATAGGTGTGCTAAGCCAGAAGCTTTTGATAGGCAATGAGCAGATAATAAGATTATATTTGGAATTTAAAAACTGCGAAATAGAAATGGGTGTGATGACAAAAGAGGGGAAGGAGGTCATTATGATAAAGAAAAACGTTATTTGTAATAATATAAGTGTGGGAATTGCCTGTAAAACATGGGGAGAGCCAACGAGTAGAGAGGTAAAGTGTGAATGGAAAGCAGAATGGCAGAGTATTGAAAGTAATGAGGATGCTTCAGAAATACATTTGAGTTACAATGAATAACGGAGAGAATAAGGTTTTGATATGAAATTTTGGGAAACTGAAACAACGAATTTACACAAAGACAAAGCAGCAGTGAAAGATGATCAGGGGAATATACTTTCCTATAAAGAATTAAATGAACAGATACATCTCTTTGACTGCCTGACTGGTTTTAGGGAACTTGTGATTGTGCTTGTGCCTGATAAAAATGCTGCCTCAGGTATCAATACTGACTCCGGTATCCATGCTGCCAGAGGTACCCATGCTACCAGAGGCACCAATGCTACCTTTGGCAGCATGGAAAGTTTGCTGGGATATTTATCTTGTATCAGAAATCATCATATTCCGCTGATGCTTAGCGAAAACATTAATCAGGATCGTCTTATGGAATATATTATAAAATATGGTATCAATGCTATCTGGATGCCTGTACGAAAAAAGACAGAACTGGATAAACTGTGTCGTAACAGACATATCCCCGCTATTTACCAATGTATCTGTAGCTATGGTTCATATTCCCTGTATCATATTTCGGATGTTCCGGTGACGGTTCACGAAGAACTTGCCCTGCTGCTTACGACATCAGGAAGTACCGGAACAGGAAAGCTGGTGAGGATCAGTTACAAAAATCTTCGGTCAAATACCATGAATATTGCGAAATCACTTGCCATTACCAGTTATGATATGGCAGTTGTATCTCTTCCAATGTATTATACCTATGGTTTGTCGGTAATTAATACGCATTTGTACAAGAATGCAACCCTGTTTATTACGAAGTCGCCGCCCTACAGCAGCAAGTTTTGGGAAATGTGTAAAAAATATGAAGTTACCTCTTTTGCCGGAGTTCCCTATACCTATGAGTTGTTACATAAAATGGGATTTCATAATATGGAATTACCATCACTAAAAACATTAACGGTGGCAGGTGGGCGGCTTGGAAAAAAGGAAGAGCAATACTATACAGAATATGCCATGAAGAATCACAAAAGATTCTTTGTTATGTATGGGCAGACAGAAGCAACCGCCAGAATCAGCTGCAGACCATGTCATATCATGAACAAAAAAACAGGGAGTGCAGGTATCCCGATACCGGAAGGAGAGGTATGGATAGAAGATCAGGATGGAAAAAGAAGCATTGAAAGTTGCGAAATAGGAGAAGTAGTTTACCGAGGCAGTAATGTGTCAATGGGATATGCCTGTTCTCAGGAGGATTTTTCAAGGGGATATGACTGGGGCGACATTTTACATACCAAAGATTTAGGATATCAGGATGAAGATGGCTGTCTTTATCTTATAGGAAGAAAGGACAGGGTGGTAAAAGTAAATGGAGTCAGGATAGACTTAGAAGAAATGGAAAAAATGTTAAAAAAAGAATATGGACACTACGAATTTCAATGTGAAGTGGAAAAATGTGCAGAGTTGTGTATGGTTAAAAAAATACAAATACGAGTCAGTACGAATGATGGCCGGAAAAAAATTATGGATAGTACAGAAGACATCTTAGTAAGTTATTTAGTTGAAAAAACGGGATTTGGCAGGAAATTTTTTCATGTTATTATGGAAACTTAGAACAAAAAATCGAACATACCCTTATAGAAACGGTACACAATTAATATGAGTGGTTGCAGTGTAGTAGTAATCTCCACTCATGTGTATTATGGTCAAATATCAAAAATGACTTCCGCATCTATTATGATGATTATCGCAAAGCAAAAGAAAGGATCAAACTGCAGGCAGATTTTCGTGACTGGAAGAAATATCTTGAGTTACAGAATGGAGTCAAGAATGCTAAAATAACCGAGTGTTACGGGGAATACTTTGACTTGCTCTACTATCATGAAGGAAAGCCGGAACTGTAATATATTGAGCATTATCGAAACCTTAAAAAGACGAAAAATGAATATCATAGAAAATATCATGCGGATATTTCAAAAAGACCCAGCTATTTTTAGCTGGGTTAGGGGTGGTTACACCACCCCGGCTGAACTGTTACATGAATCGCAAACAAATGGCAAACAAATTAAAAAAATCACTTGCAATATAGGAAAACTTATGGTAATTTATTAATGTTGTGAGAAAAGATGGTCCTCTGTTACAGAATGGAAGAATGTATTAAGAACATCGAAATATTAAGGAGGTCACACAATGAACGATATTATTAAAAACATTGAAGTTGCTCAGTTAAAAGAGACAGTTGATGAATTCCATGTCGGCGATACCGTTAAGGTATATGCTAAGATTAAGGAAGGAAACAGAGAGAGAGTCCAGGTTTTTGAAGGAACTGTTATTAAAAGACAGGGAGGAAGCTCTCGTGAGACATTTACAGTAAGAAAAACTTCTAATGGTATAGGTGTAGAGAAGACATGGCCATTACACTCACCAAACGTAGAGAAGATTGAAGTAGTTCGTTTAGGTAAGGTCAGAAGAGCTAAGCTTAACTATTTAAGAGACAGAGTAGGTAAGGCTGCTAAGGTAAAAGAGTTAGTGAAGTAATTTTCTTAAAGTGAATAAAACGCGAAAAGGACAGGTACATATTGTATTATGTCCTTTTTCTAGTACATTAAAATAGAATTTGCTGATATAATCATGCAGGATAAGTCCGAAGTGATTGTGTCAGTTACTTATTATATGAAGCAGCATTCTTTTCGTTGAAGCTACTTATGCTATAAAATGCATATTAATATAAAAATAATAGAAAGGATATCACAGGTGCAGGTATGAGATTTTACAATGCGATGCCGGACGAGAATATATTGGTTGATAAGATATTTAAGTGGATTGTAGACATTTTGGTGGTCATTGTGCTTGCCATTTTTTTTATTATGTTTTTCTGTGAGCAGACAAAAGTGGTTGGAAATTCCATGAATATGTCGCTTATGAACAATGATACCGTATTAATTGATTCGCTTTCCTATAAGCTTCATTCACCTGCAAGATATGATGTGATTGTCTTTTCAAAAGATAATAACGGCAAAGATACGGAGTATATTAAGAGAATCATCGGATTGCCGGGCGATTCGGTGTTGATTTCCGATGGTATCATTTACATCAATGGCAAAGAACAAAAAGGAATAAAGTTTGACGAGCGTATAGTGAATCCGGGATTGGCAAAAGAGACGATTAAACTTGAATATAATGAATATTTTGTCATTGGCGATAATATCAATAACAGCGAAGATAGCCGTTCCAATACGTTATCCAATGTAAAAATTGATGAGATTAAAGGAAAGGTTTGGCTTGTAGGCTGGCCGTTTGCGAGAATACGACTGGTAAAATAACACAAGCATAATACGATAACGTTGGAGGTAACCCATGAGTGATGTACTAAAAGGAAATCAGACAATCAACTGGTATCCCGGACATATGACAAAGGCGAGACGGATGATGGAGGAGGATATAAAACTGATTGACCTGCTGATTGAGCTTGTAGACGCCAGAATCCCTCTTAGCAGCAGAAATCCGGATATTGATAAACTGGCAAGGAACAAGTCAAGGCTGATTCTAGTCAATAAATGTGACCTGGCAGATGAAAAAATAACGAAAGAATGGCTTGCGTACTTTAAGCAACAGGGATTTTATGCCGTTATGGTTAATTCAAAATCCGGAGAAGGTGTGAAAACGATTAACAATGTAGTAAAAGAGGCATGCAAAGAAAAAATCGAGCGTGACAGAAAAAAGGGAATTAAAAACCGACCGGTCAGGGCTATGGTGGCTGGGATTCCGAATGTGGGAAAATCGACTTTCATTAATTCTTATGCCAAGCGTGCCTGTACCAAAACAGGTAATAAACCTGGTGTGACGAAGGGAAAGCAGTGGATAAAATTAAGTAATACCCTTGAACTGTTAGACACACCCGGAATTTTATGGCCAAAGTTTGAAGATGCCAATGTGGGCAGACGGCTGGCATTTATAGGCTCTATCAATGACAATATTATTAATATGACCGAGCTCTCTCTGGAATTGCTGCAATTTTTGAAAAAGGAATATCCGGGGGTGCTTAATGCGCGATACGGAATTGAAGAAAAGGATGATATGGTGGGGATGCTTCGGGAGATTGCGGCAAACAGAAAGTTTTTGATGAAGGGAAATGAATTGAATCTTGATAAGGCAGCAATGACACTGTTTGATGAGTTCAGAAGTGGAAAAATCGGAAGGATAACCTTAGAACGGCTTCCGGACGAATCATAAACAAGTAAAGCAGAAATATGATATACGAAAAACAAGAAAGAAAAACGAAGACATGATATTGGGAAATACAGGTGAGAAAACGAGGTATATGTTAGATGGAAAGTAAGAAAATATCTGATATCAAGCAGGAATTTGAAAGTAACGGTTTTGATGAATATGAAAAATTGTTTAAAAAGTACGGGTCTGATGAGCGTTCTGGTGTCAAAAAATTAATCGCAGCCTATCAAAAAAAGCTTAACGGTTATCAGGCAGAAGTAAAACGTATGTATCAGATGTTTGAATTTGAACGAAAATATGCAGAGTTCCATTATATTTGTGGTATTGACGAGGTGGGAAGAGGTCCCCTTGCCGGTCCGGTTTGCGCCGGCGCGGTGATATTGCCGAAGGATTGTGATATTTTATACATTAATGATTCAAAACAGCTTTCTGCTAAAAAGAGAAATGAGCTGTACGACATTATTACCAGTCAGGCTGTTGCTTTCAAAACAGCCTACGAAAGTAACGAAGTCATTGACGATATCAATATCCTCCGGGCAACCTATAAAGCTATGCAGACGGCTATAAATAATCTGTCCATAAAACCCGATATATTATTAAATGACGCGGTCACAATTCCAGATATCCGTATCAAACAGATTGGCATCATTAAGGGGGATGCGCGAAGTGCTTCTATCGCAGCGGCAAGTATTGTGGCTAAGGTAGAGCGGGACAGACTCATGGAAAAATATGATGAGATTTATCCGGAGTATGGTTTTGCTTCTAATAAAGGTTATGGCTCTAAAGAACATATTGCGGCACTGAAAAAATACGGACCTTGTCCAATCCATAGAACAACTTTTATCAAGGGACTGCTTGAATAGATAATATGCATAATGGATTTTTCATGGTCTATTGAGAATGGAGATTAATGTGTTAAATTTAAATCAAAATATGCTTTCCGGCAATCTGAATAATTCTGTTCATGGCTATCAAAGGGATTTACAAGGAAACACTGATGTATCGGGAACATCAAGAAGTGATATGTCCGCTGCCCGAACCGGGAATGCCGTGCTTAATAACATGAATGAAGGAGATGTATTTAGTGGTGAGATTGTGGACATTCATAACCATGATGTAAGCATCAGGCTGAATGACAACAGTGTTGTCAATGCATTTTTGAAGCAGGCATTGCAGATGAATATCGGACAGAAAATTATTTTTCAAGTGAGGGAAAAAACAGATAATCAGATTTTTATACGCCCCATGGAGGATAAAGGGGTATCCGCTGATTTGATTAACAAGTCGCTCTTGGGAGCAGGCTTGTCTGTCAATGCCAAAAATTCTGCTATTGTCAGTGAACTGATTAATGCCGGGCAGCCGATAGACAGGCAGTCTGTCATAGGATATATTAAGCTTGCTAATCAGTATGGTCTTGAAAATATTGATAAATTAATCGAAATGAATAAACACGACATCAGTATCAGTCAGGAAAATATTGAAATCTATGAAAAATATACACAGTCGGAGCATCAGCTGTCGGAGATGACACAGCAGGTGGATAGTGAAATGAATGCCTGTGTAGATAGCTTATTTAGCGGTGATATTGCCTCTCATATGCCGGAAATAGAAGCATTTTCTCATATGCTTACAGAACTGTCAGATATGTATGCAGTGACAGACAGCAGGATACCGGATGCCGAAATGGTGGAAAATCATGTACCGCAGGAAGTAATAACGGAAGACGATGAGAAGAGTGTACAGAGCGATACTTTAAAAAATACCGGCATATCAGACGAGAAACACATAACGGATAGTTTAGAAAAGGCTGAAGTTATAGGAAAATCAGGCCATGAAACGCTGAAAGATTTAGCAAAAACACTTTCGGACATTGCGAAGTCTGTATCAGAGGAAGATATGGACAAAGGACAGATTAAGAATAAGCTTGCGGAGATAAAACATAAGTTAAGAGAGAACCTTCAACATCATCTGCGTCTTAATATGAATGACGTGGAAAAGGATAGCGCAAAATTAAAAGAGCAGACAGAGCTTCTCTATGAAAAGCTGTCAAAAACAGCCGATATAATAAAAAATGCAGCGCCGGCAGTGAAAAGTCAAGGATTGGCTGATGCAGCCGGTGAATTAAAAAATAATTTGTCCTTTATGAGTGAACTGAATCATATGGAATCGTATATACAGCTTCCTGTAAAAATGAGCACCAACGATGCAAACGGTGATTTATATGTGTATAACAGACGAAAAGGGAAGAAAAATGATAATGAGCCACTGACTGCTTTTTTACATCTTGACCTTGACAGTCTCGGTGCTACGAATATTAATATTTCCCTTAAAAATAGTGACGTAACCATCCGATTTACATTAGACAATGATGAATCAGAAAAGCTGATACTTGAGCATCTTGATGAGCTTGGAGAGAAACTGGAGAAAAAAGGGTATAAGGCGGTATTAAGTGCTGACAGTGAAACACAGCCGGAGGACACCGCCAAAAATGCATTGATGCCTATCATCGGTCATAATACCGGCGCCACATCAATAAGACGATACACTTTTGATTTAAGAGCATAGGCGAGGAGGTATCAGAATATGGAAAATGGATTGAAGAATAATCCTGATAAAACAGAAAAGAAAAAAACTGCGGTCGCACTGCGGTATATGCCCGGCGATGAGGCGCCTGAGGTAGTTGCCACCGGTAAGGGAATACTGGCGGAGAGAATACTGGAAAAAGCAAAAGAAGCTGATGTTCCGGTATATGAGGATGAAAAGCTTGCCGGTACCCTTTCTAAACTGGATATTGGTGACATGATACCACCGGAGTTATATGGTGTAGTAGCTGAAATTCTTGTATTTGTAGATAGAATGGATAGAATTAAGAATAAGATTGTGCGTTAGCAGATAACAGTAACAAAGAATGGAAGATTAAAAATCGGGAGCGATTATGAATAAGCGACAGACAGGAAAGACTTATGAAGGTATAGCCGCAGCATATCTTACCAAAAAGGGGTACAACATCATAGAGAACAATTATCACTGCAAAATAGGTGAGATTGATATCATAGCCAGAGATACTGCCGGCGCGAAGCATGCACTGGTATTTATTGAGGTAAAGTACAGAAGTAGTAATCAATATGGATTTCCATTAGAGGCAGTAGACTATCAGAAACAAAAAAAGATAATTGCTGTCTCTAAATATTATGTCATGGAAAAACACATTTCCGTTACCACCGACATGAGGTACGATGTGATAGGGATTCTCGGCAATAGAATAGAACATATCGTAAATGCTTTCGGCACAATGTAAAAATATGAATGATACAATATGACTGTATCTATGGAATAGTAACCACAATAATTATCAGAGAGGAGTCTATCATGCATAGTTATCTGGAAAAAATAAAAAATGACAGCCTTCCCATCATTCAGTTTGATTCCTTTTCAAACTTACCCTTTGTCATACATGGATTTACAACGCGTATGGGAGGCGTGAGCGAAGGAATATATAGTTCACTGAATCTCTCCTTTACCAGGGGAGATGATAGGGAAAATGTTTTGGAAAACTATATGATCATTTCACAACATATTGGAATTGATATCAGTCATTTTGTGGCATCGGATCAGACGCATACGACAAATATCAGAATCGTTGATGAAAATGATTGTGGCAAGGGAATTATCAAAAGCAGGGATTACACAGATGTTGACGGTCTGATGACTCATCATTCCGGAATAGTATTATTTACCTATTATGCTGACTGTGTACCGCTTTTTTTTGTGGACACCCAAAAGAAAGTGGTGGCGGTTTCTCATTCAGGCTGGCGGGGAACTCTAAACAGGATGGGAAAAAAGACAGTAGAAAAGATGTGTGATACCTATGGCAGTGATAAAAATCACATTTTGTGTGCAATAGGTCCTTCCATCTGTCGGGAGTGTTATGAGGTAAGTGAGGAGGTGAAAGAGGCATTTGAGCGAAATTTTGATACTGCTGAGATGGAACAGATTTTTTTCAAAAAACAAAACGGAAAATATCTGCTTGACTTGTGGCGTGCAAATGAATTGATTCTTTTAGAGGCAGGCATTTTACCGGAAAACATTGAAAACAGAAGAATTTGTACCTGCTGCAATAAAGAACTGCTGTTTTCGCACAGAGGTCTCAACGGACGAAGAGGAAATCTCGCAGGATTCATAGGTATAAAGTAACTTTTCACAGGACTTTACAAAATCCGATTTTGCTGTTAAACTGTAACTGTTACTTGAAACACAGTTCGAATAATTACGATAGAGTGAGTTTGCAGGATGTATATGTATGAAGACAAAAGAACATCTGATTAAAGATATCGTGGAGGATTCTATCGCTGAGGAATTTGAGTTAGAACCCGGCGATGTGCTTCTTAAAATAAACGGCAATGAGATAGAAGATATATTTGATTATCAGTATTTTGTGGAAGACGAATATATAGAGGTCTTAGTTCGCAAAGCTGATGGGGAAGAATGGCTTTTAGAAATCGATAAAGATGCGGATGAGGATTTAGGAATCGTATTTGAAAACGGATTGATGGGTGATTATAAGAGCTGTTGTAATAAATGTATGTTCTGTTTTATTGACCAGATGCCTAAGGGAATGAGAGAGACGTTATATTTTAAGGATGATGACTCCAGGCTTTCTTTTCTTCAGGGTAATTATGTCACATTAACCAATATGAATGACAGAGATATTGACAGAATCATCCGGTATCATCTCGGACCGATTAATATTTCCGTTCACACTACCAATGGTGAATTGAGATGTAAGATGCTTAAGAACCGGTTTGCGGGAGAGGCATTAAAGAAAATTGACCGGCTGTTTGAAGCGGGAATTGAAATGAATGGTCAGGTTGTTCTGTGCCGGGGAATCAATGACGGCAGTGAATTAGAGCGCACTATTACAGAACTTCACAGGTATGCACCCGTTATGAGAAGTGTATCCGTTGTACCGGCAGGACTTACGAAATACCGGGACGGCCTGTATCCGTTGGAAAGTTTTGAGAAAGCTGACGCTGAAAACGTAATCGACATGATAGAAAAGTATCAAGAGATGTTTTACAGGCAGGATGGTTTACATTTTATCCACGCAAGCGATGAATGGTATATCATGGCAGGGCGCGACTTTCCGGAGGAGAGCCGATATGACGGCTATCTTCAGTTGGAAAATGGCGTGGGAATGATGAGACTTTTATGGGATGAGTTTATAGCAGGCTATGAACAACTGGAGAAAAAGAAGCTGCTAAAAGATAATGCAGTGGAGGTCTCTATTGCGACGGGAGTACTTGCCTATGATATGATTAAGGAAATGTCAGAGCTGCTTGAAAAAAAAATAGACGGGCTTACCATACATTGTTATAAGATTGTGAATCATTTCTTTGGAGAAAAGATTACTGTTTCCGGACTGATAACCGGAACAGACCTGATGGCACAATTAAAAGATAAAGAACTGGGCAGCAGGCTTCTGTTGCCGAACAATATTCTAAGAAGCGGCGAGGATGTTTTTCTGGATGACTACACGCTAAATGAGGTGAGCGAAGCATTAAAGACGGATATTGTTATTGTGCCGGCAGGCGGCACAGATTTTATCAGCGCTGTTTTGGGTGAGTATGAGGATATTTCAGAAAAATTACCAAATGGCAATTTTGTCTATATAGATGCTTATGGCAACCATATAAGATAATTATTACTGATTGTGACATTTACAAGAAAGGAAAATATAAAAATGAAAAGACAGGTAGTGGCAATTGTGGGACGGCCTAATGTAGGCAAGTCTACATTGTTTAACGCACTTGCCGGAGAGATGATTTCCATCGTCAAAGATACTCCGGGAGTGACAAGAGATAGAATCTATGCAGATGTGACATGGCTTGACAAGGCATTTACACTGGTGGATACCGGCGGTATTGAGCCGGATACCAGCGACATCATACTTTCGCAGATGCGCGAGCAGGCAGAAATCGCCATTAATACTGCTGATGTCATCATTTTCATTACTGATGTGCGGCAGGGCTTAGTAGATGCCGATGCAAAGGTTGCTGATATGTTGCGAAGAAGTCGGAAACCGGTGGTTTTGGTAGTCAATAAAGTAGACCACTATGAAAAAATGATGTCTGATGTCTATGAATTTTATAATCTTGGAATTGGTGAGCCGTTTCCTGTTTCGGCGACATCAAAGCAGGGACTTGGTGATATGCTGGACGAGGTTTGCCATCATTTTAGAGATACAGAGACATCGGAGGAAGAAGATGATGACAGACCACGGGTTGCCATCGTAGGAAGACCGAATGTAGGAAAATCTTCTATCATCAACAAGCTCATCGGAGAGGACAGAGTCATCGTGTCCGATATCGCGGGTACAACAAGGGATGCGGTTGACACGGAGGTAAAGCGAAACGGAAAAGAGTATGTATTTATAGATACGGCGGGTCTTAGAAGAAAATCTAAGATTAAAGAGGAGCTGGAAAGATATAGTATCATAAGAACGGTATCGGCGGTGGAGCGTGCCGATGTAGTCGTGATTGTCATCGATGCCACGGAAGGAGTAGCCGAGCAGGATGCCAAAATTGCCGGCATTGCCCATGATCGGGGCAAGGGAATCATCATTGCCGTCAATAAGTGGGATGCCATTGAGAAAAATGATAAGACTATCTATACCCACACCAACAGAATCAGAGAAATTCTGTCCTTTATGCCATATGCAGAGCTTCTGTTTCTTTCAGCGAAAACAGGACAGCGGCTTAATAAATTATTTGATATCATTGATATGGTCATTGAGAACCAGACTCTGCGAATCCAGACAGGTGTTCTCAATGAAATTATGGCGGAGGCTGTGGCTCTGCAGCAACCACCATCCGACAAGGGAAAGCGGTTAAGGTTATATTATATTACTCAGGTTGCGGTAAAACCTCCGACCTTTGTCATATTTGTCAACAGCAAAGAATTGATGCATTTTTCTTACACAAGATATATTGAGAATAAAATACGGGAGGCTTTTGGCTTTAAGGGAACAGCATTAAAATTTATCATAAGAGAACGAAAGGATAAAGAATAGCAAAGATGCAATGAATTTCATTGAAATATTGCAGATTGCAGGAGGTATGAAATGGAGCGTATAGTTTGTTTAGCGATAGGATATATTTTTGGATTATTTCAAACGAGTTATATCTATGGTAAAATAAAGCATGTTGATATCAGAGAATACGGAAGTGGTAATGCCGGTACCACAAATGCCATGCGTGTGCTTGGGAAAAAGGCTGGAATTATCACCTATATCGGAGACTGCCTGAAGGCTATTTTCGCCTGTACGCTGATTTGGTTTATTTTCAGAAACAGAGGACTTGACTCTGATTATGTTTTTTTGTTGAGAATCTATGGCGGACTCGGTGTTGTTCTGGGACATAATTTTCCGTTTTATATGGGATTTAAAGGTGGGAAGGGTATCGCAGCTTCTTCAGGTGTCATTTTGGGATTGGGTGATTGGAAAATCACCGCAATCAGTTTGTTTTTATTTATTTCTGTAACGGTAATCTCTAAATATGTATCCCTCGGTTCACTGGTATTTATGGGATTCTTTTTGGTAGAGATTATTGTGTTTAATGAACTTGGAATATTAGGCTTTATAAAGCAAAGACAGATTGCCGGAACATGGCGAATCGAATTGTATGTTCTCATTCTTATATTTGTCGTGTTGGCATATGTCAAGCATGCGGCTAATATTAAACGTCTATTGAATGGTACTGAAAGAAAAATCGATCAGAAAAAGGCAACTGTTTAATCATATCATAGATATTATTTTATTAATATTATTATATCACGGAGAGGATTGGTGAATTATGGCAAATATATCTGTACTGGGCGCAGGCGGCTGGGGAATTGCAATTGCAGTTTTGTTGAATAATAACGGACACAATGTAACTATTTGGTCTGCGCTGCAAAAAGAAGTAGACATGTTAAGCAGCAAGAGGGAGAACGAAGTAAGTCTGCCTGGCATTACTGTTTCAGAAAAGATTAAGGTCACGGCGGATTTAAAGGAAGCGATAACTGAAAAAGATATCATTATTCTTGCCGTAGCCTCCTCTTATATCAGATCTACCGCAGCAAGATTAAAGGGACAGATAAAAGATGGACAGATTATTATCAATGTGGCTAAGGGAATAGAAGATGTAACCTATATGACAATGACAGACATTATCGAAAGTGAGGTTGAGAACGCCAATGTGACGGTTTTGTCCGGTCCGAGTCATGCGGAAGAGGTAGGAAGAGGACTTCCGACAACCTGTGTTGTGGGAGCGAAGACGATTGAAACGGCACAGTATATACAGAATATTTTTTCCTCACCTGTATTTCGGGTTTACATCAGTCCGGATATTTTAGGAATTGAATTAGGAGGCGCTTTAAAGAATGTCATTGCACTGGCTGCCGGAATTGCGGACGGTCTTGGCTATGGTGATAATACAAAGGCAGCACTGATTACCAGAGGAATCACGGAAATCTCAAGACTGGGCATTGCCATGGGTGCCAATAAACTGACTCTTTACGGTCTGTCCGGCATCGGCGATTTAATTGTTACCTGTGCAAGTATGCACAGTCGTAACAGACGAGCAGGTATTCTGATTGGAAAAGGCGCTACCATGAAGGAAGCCATGAAGGAGGTGAACATGGTAGTGGAAGGTGTCTACAGCACCAAATCAGCAGTGGGACTTGCCAGAAAATATCATGTAAATATGCCGATTATTGAAGCCGTAAATATGATTCTGTTTGAGGGATTAAGTGCAAAGGATGCCGTTAACGAACTGATGCTCAGGGATAAGACCATCGAGCATCCTGAATTACTGTGGGACGATATTAACGAAGCATAAATAAACTGTATGTGATTAACTGTACTATTGTATAAAATAAACAGATATATAATAATATAAAATAAACAGATATATAATAATATAAAATATATTGATAAGAAATGACTGAAAAATGTTACGGAGAAAAAGAATGTTACAAAGAAAAGGAGGAAAAAAATGGCAGTTGTAAAAAAGTATAATACCGGCAAATTTTTCTTTTCCGACAGGCTGAAGGAAAGATTAAATTCCGTACTGGACAGTAATTTTACAATCGTAGAGGCACCGTCAGGCTTCGGAAAAACAACGGCAATTAAAAATCTGTTAGACAATATTGATGATGAAGTATTTTACATTACCATTGAAAATGATAATGACACGATATTGTTTGAAGAAATATGTAATTTTGTGCAAAAATTAGACTTGAAGGTATCAATTGCCTTAAAGAATATCGGTTGTCCGAAGGACGATGAAACAGTTGATAAAATCGTCAGACTATTTTCCAATATAACCGTTAATGAACATTACATACTGGTATTTGATAATTTTCAATTTGTTTCTAACAGGTTTATCAAGTCGGTCATTTTTCAGCTGATTGATTCGATAGAAGAGTATTTAAAAATTATTATCATCACACAGAGCATTAAGTACGAGCCTTTTATTGAGATGATTTTAGAAAAAAAGCTCAATTATATCGGCAAAAATGATTTGGAGTTTACCAGTGAGGAGATTAAATTATACTTTAAGGAATGTGGTATAAAATTAAAGGATGACGAAGCGGATTTTCTGTTTAAATACACTGAAGGGTGGATTAGTGCCATCTATCTGCAGATGCTTCACTATATGACAGATAGCAAATTTGAGGCAGACACAGGCATTAATAATTTGGTTTGTACCGCCATCTGGGATAAACTGCGTATTGATGAGCAGGACTTTCTGCTTTCCATTGCCATTTTTGACAGTTTTTCCATTAAGCAGGCAATCTATATGGGAAGCGAAGAACTGGATATCGACAGTATCAAGAGATTATTAGCTTCCAATTCCTTTATTCGCTATGATTCACAGGAGCGCAGGTACTATGCCCATGCCCTTCTTCGCTATTTTCTAAAGCTGGAATTTGAAAAAATTGACAGTATCGTCCGCAGACAGATTTTTGAGAGAGCAGCCAAATGGTATGAACAGAATGAGGACTATGGCAGGGCTCTTGAATACTACCACAAAATCAAAAAATTTGATGATATCTACTATATGAATTTTTCTCTTGAAGACATTATTGGCTATGTCAACAAGCAGAATAAAGATTTATTTATCAAAATTGTTTCCAACTGTTCTTATGATGCGAAGGAAAAGAATATCAGAAGCAGTATTATCCTTTGCTTTGTATTATATATGTATAACGAAAAAGAGTTTTTTGAAAATGAATGTAACATGATACAGGAAATGATACAGAATTCTAAGTATCTGAAGTCACGTGAGCGGGATTATTTTCTGGGGGAGATTACCTTTATCAAGTCCTATCTGTATTACAATGACATTAATAAGATGAAAGAGGCTTATGAAAAGGCATATGATTTACTTAAGTCTCCATCCAACATTTATTCGAGACATATCGGTATCACTTTTAGAAATCCATCGGTTCTTGACTGCTTTTATTCCGGCAGTGGAGCAGCCATGGAGGAGCTTGCTATATTTGAGCAGATGATGATTCCTTATTATAAGATAACCTCCGGTGACTGCAAGGGGGCAGAGGCTGTCATGCGGGCAGAAATCCTGTACAATCAGGGAAATCATGAGGATGCAGAGATTTTGTGTCAGAAGGCCCTTTATATCGCCGAGACGAGGCAACAGACCGGTACTTATATCAGTACTATGTTTCTGATGGCGAAGATTGCTATTTTTAAAGGGGATTATGACAATATGAAGTATATTGTCGAAAGTATCAGAAAAAAAGCAATCGATGAAGGCGGCAGCGAGAATGCCTTTATGGCAGATTTATGTGAGGGATATATCTATATGCTTCTCGACAAAAAGGATAAAGTACCGACCTGGCTTCGGGATGAGAAAAGCATAGAGGATAAGACTTCTGTTTTTTCTCTGGCATTTGCAGACACTATCTATGCCAAATATTTGATTAACAATGAGAATTATACCAAGCTGCTGGGGATAAGCGGGCAGATGCTCGGCTCCGCAGGTATTCATCACAATAAAATGTATGAAATCTACCTCTATATCTATATTTCCGTGGCAAATTATAAGCTTGGTAATATGCTGAAGGCTTCTAAATTCATCAATAATGCGGTATCACTTGCTTATAAGGAGGGCTTTGTCCAGCCGTTTATTGAAAATTATCAGTATATCAGTGATATTCATTTCACATCAGATGTCAAAGAAGCGATGGATTTTATTGACAAAGTGAAAAATTTATACAAAAAATATGAAAAAGAATACAAATCCATCATGAGTGATTACAGGGATGATAAGGATTACGGACTGACGAACAGAGAATTGCAGATTGCGAAGCTTGCCGCAAAGAGATATACCAACAAAGAGATTGCGGATCAGTTATATATTGCGGTGGGAACAGTGAAAAGTACCTTGAAGACAATTTTTGGTAAGCTGCATATTAATTCAAGAAGTGAATTAAAAGATTTTTTTGAATAAAAATCAGCATATTTTGCATATAAGACACGGTTGAACCGCTGCAGGCGGCATAAACATTGAATGTGAAAAGTACTTCTTAGGCGGCGTCTTTTGGCACCTTAGAAGTACTTTTTCACACTTTATATACTGCTGATGAAATCAGCGATATCTTGGTCGAAGGCTTTTTCAAGGGATTTATCCATGGTAAATATTTTGAGAGAGCATCCGGTAACGTAGGAGAGGATACCATTTTCAAATTTAAGGTTTAAAAACAATTCGTTGACATCCGCAGCGGTAATACTAGTATCAGTAGTCTCTAATAATTTCTCTATGCGGCTTCGGTCTAAAGCGAAAATCAGCTTGAACTTTAGCGGCGTTTTTTTGCCTTTGATGACAGAATAGCAGAACGGCCGTAACTTTGACCAATAGGATAAGTGCTCATCAGGCAATGCTAAAAGCTCGTCTTCGGTATAAAAATCTTTATTGATATGTCCGTCAATCTTAAATGTATTATAGGTAGTGATAGTCACATCATTTACCAAAAAATCGTCAAAATAACTGTCAACCAGAAGCTTTGACATAAATTTTCTGACATCTTTAATCTGTTCTGTAATCATTGTTAAATCCTTTCCGGTTATTTGTTTTTGAATATGAAGTATTATATCATTTAAAAATGGTTTTATAAAGTAAATATTGATAGTTGGCTGTGAATAGTAACAGTTTTCTTTATTTTTGCGCCGTTTTTACTTGAAATATTTGCGATAATCGTGTAGGATAGTTACTTAGTACAGTATTAGTAAAATGTGGAGGAAATTACAATGAAAATGATTTCAATTGAGAATGAACTCAGGGAAAATGCTTATCCCGGAAGAGGAATTATCATAGGAAAAACACCGGACGGCACAAAGGCTGTGACAGCGTATTTTATTATGGGAAGAAGCGAGAACAGCAGAAACAGAGTGTTTGTAGAAGAGGGCGAGGGAATACGCACACAGGCATTTGATGAGTCTAAATTAAGCGATCCTAGCTTAATTATTTATGCACCTGTAAGAGTACTTGGCAATCTCACGATTGTGACCAACGGTGACCAGACAGATACCATCTACGAATTGATGGAAAAAGGACAAACCTTTGAGGAATCTCTCAGAACCAGAGAATTTGAGCCGGATGCGCCGAATTATACCCCAAGAATATCAGGAATTATGAGGGTAGAGAATGAAACTTATGACTATGCCATGTCGATTCTTAAGAGCAATAACGGTAATCCGGATGCCTGCAACCGATATACATTTACTTACAGTAATCCGGTCAATGGTGAAGGACATTTTATCCATACCTACCAGTGTGACGGTAATCCTCTGCCGAGTTTTGAGGGAGAGCCTGATTTGATTGGCATCAAAGACGATATGAAGGAATTTGCGGATGATTTGTGGAATGCGTTAAACGAAGATAACAAGGTGTCTTTATTTGTGAGATATATTGATATCGCTGCCGGAACTTATGAGAGTGTCATTATCAATAAAAATCAATAATGAATTGAATGTTAAATAACAGGCTCTTGAGTGAAACAGATACTTCTAACCTGAAAACATTATTTTTGAAGGAAATGAACCTATTAGAAACTTAATTTATGTTATAATCGAAAGGAAACAGATATGAAAGAATTAGAATTAAAATACGGATGCAATCCAAATCAAAAGCCATCTAAGATTTTTATGAATGAGGGAGAGCTTCCTATCACAGTTTTAAATGGCAAGCCGGGATATATTAATTTTTTGGATGCCTTTAATGGCTGGCAGCTGGTAAGTGAATTAAAGGCCGCCACAGGTCTTCCTGCCGCTACATCTTTTAAACATGTATCGCCGGCAGGGGCTGCGGTGGGACTGCCGCTGAATGAGGTAGAGAGAAAAATCTACTGGGTTGACGATATGGATATGGAATTTACACCGCTTGCCAATGCTTATGCCAGAGCCAGAGGTGCAGACAGAATGTCCTCTTTCGGTGATTTTATTTCACTGTCCGATATCTGTGATGTTCCTACTGCACTTTTAATCAAACGTGAGGTTTCTGACGGTGTCATTGCTCCGGGATATGAGCCGGAAGCACTGGAGATTCTGAAAGCAAAGAAGAAGGGCAATTATAATGTCATTCAGATTGATGCTTCCTATCGTCCGAATCCTGTAGAGCACAAAGAAGTGTTTGGTATTACCTTTGAGCAGGGAAGAAATGAGCTTGTGATTGATGAGAATTTTCTTGGCAATATCGTCACGGAGAATAAGGAGATTCCAAAAGAGGCAAAGATTGACCTCATTATTTCTCTCATCACACTTAAATACACACAGTCTAATTCTGTCTGCTATGCCAAGGGAGGACAGGCAATCGGTATCGGTGCCGGTCAGCAGTCAAGGATTCACTGTACAAGACTTGCCGGTTCCAAGGCAGATAACTGGTTTTTACGTCAATCGCCAAAGGTATTGGGACTTCAGTTTGTAGACAAAATCGGTCGTGCCGACAGGGATAATGCGATTGATTTATATATTGGCGAAGATTATATGGATGTCCTGGCTGACGGTGCATGGGAAAATATCTTCAAGGTGAAGCCAGAAGTGTTTACTAAAGAGGAGAAGCGAGAGTGGCTTGATAAAATGCAGGATGTGTCGCTCGGCTCCGATGCGTTCTTCCCATTTGGCGATAATATTGAGAGAGCTCATAAGAGTGGTGTTAAGTATGTGGCACAACCGGGCGGCTCTATCAGGGATGATAATGTAATAGAGACATGTAACAAATATGGCATGGCAATGTGCTTTACAGGGTTAAGATTATTCCATCATTAATGGGAGAGTCCTGTTAATATCAGTTTTGCTGACTGACATTGGAAATATAGCTGAACTGTTTGTTTTGTACTTAGTATGGTGAAGGTTAAACTTGCAGGAGTAACCAGAATAAGTAAAGCATCTTTTTATGTGTTTACAATGCATACGCTTATGTAAGTATGACGGATTGCTTATTTATTCTGTTACCCTGCGAGTTGCAGCCTCAGGCAGATATCTGCAAAAATATGCAGCATCTTTTTGTGTGAATTTATATTTATGGTTGCATTGTTAGCGTAAAATTTCAAAAAATACAAAAAAGGTATTGATTTTTTTTTGAATTGGTGTTATATATGTTGTAGAACAAATATGAACTATATATTGTCTATGTAATGACAGAAGGGAGGAATCCATTATGAATATTAGCAAATATACTCAAAAATCTATTGAGGCTGTTAATGGCTGTGAGAAACTTGCTTATGAATATGGCAATCAGGAAATTGACGAGGAGCATCTTCTTTTAAGTCTTCTCACTGTTGACGACAGCCTGATTCTGAAGCTGATTGAAAAAATGGAGATTAACAAAGAACATTTTCTTGGCAGAGTGAAGGAATATCTGGCCAGAAAAGTGAAAGTGCAGGGGGGAGATTTAAGAATCAGTAATGAATTAAACAAAGTTCTGTTAAGTGCTGAAGATGAGGCGAAACAGATGGGAGATGATTACATTTCCGTAGAGCATCTCTTTCTGACACTGATAAAATATCCGAATAAAGGTGTTAAGGAAATCTTTAATGAATATGGCATTGACAGAGAACGCTTTTTAAAGGCACTTGCCACAGTGAGAGGCAACCAGAGAGTAACCTCTGATAATCCGGAGGCCACTTATGACACACTTAACAAGTATGCGACAGACTTAGTGGAGAGAGCCAAACAGCAGAAGCTGGACCCCGTCATAGGCAGAGATGCCGAGATTCGGAATGTCATTAGGATTTTGTCAAGAAAAACGAAGAATAATCCGGTGTTAATCGGTGAACCTGGTGTTGGAAAAACGGCAGCTGTAGAAGGTCTTGCCCAACGAATCGTAAGAGGCGATGTTCCGTTAGGCCTGAAGGACAAAAAAGTGTTTGCACTGGATATGGGCGCTTTAGTTGCAGGTGCTAAATACAGAGGAGAATTTGAGGAAAGATTGAAGGCAGTCCTTGATGAGGTGAAGAAAAGCGAAGGACAGATTATTCTGTTCATCGATGAACTTCATACGATTGTCGGTGCCGGCAAGACGGAAGGCGCGATGGATGCAGGCAATATGCTAAAGCCAATGCTTGCAAGAGGTGAGCTGCATTGTATCGGTGCCACAACTTTGGATGAATATAGAAAGTATATCGAAAAGGATCCGGCCCTTGAGAGAAGATTTCAGCCGGTTATGGTGGATGAGCCTTCTATTGAGGATACAATTTCTATTTTGCGTGGTCTGAAAGAGAGATACGAGGTATTCCATGGTGTAAAAATTAATGATGCTGCCCTGGTCAGTGCCGTTACCCTCTCTAACCGTTATATTACAGACAGATTTCTTCCGGATAAGGCAATTGATCTGGTGGATGAGGCATGTGCGCTGATTAAGACAGAGCTTGATTCCATGCCAACAGAACTGGATGAATTAAAACGTAAGGTTATGCAGATGGAGATTGAGGAGACAGCACTGAAAAAGGAGGATGACAGATTAAGTCAGGAGCGTTTGGAAATCCTTCAAAGAGAGCTGGCAGAGCTTCGGGACGAATTCAACAGTAAAATGGCACAGTGGGAAAATGAGAAAACAAGCGTAGAGCATCTTTCAAAGCTTCGAGAAAAGATAGAGGAGGTGAATAACCAGATTCAGATTGCCGAGCGTAATTATGACCTAGAGACAGTTGCAAAATTGAGGTATGGCGAGTTATTGTCGCTTAATAAACAGTTGGCAGTGGAGGAGGATAAAGTGAAGAATCAAAAGCTGTCCCTTGTGCATGAGGCTGTGACAGAAGACGAGATAGCAAGAATTATCTCCAGATGGACAGGAATTCCGGTGGCAAAGCTTACGGAATCTGAGAGAAATAAAACATTACATTTGGATGATGAGCTTCATAAGAGAGTTGTAGGGCAGGATGAGGCTGTGGAGAAAGTTACCGAGGCAATTATGCGTTCAAAAGCGGGCATTAAAGATCCGACCAAGCCGATTGGCTCCTTCCTATTCTTAGGTCCTACCGGTGTAGGTAAGACGGAGCTTGCCAAAGCCCTCGCTGCTAATCTGTTTGACAATGAAGCCAATATTGTAAGAATCGATATGAGTGAATATATGGAGAAACATTCCGTCTCGAGACTGGTAGGAGCGCCTCCGGGATATGTGGGTTATGATGAGGGCGGACAGCTTACAGAGGCCGTCAGAAGAAAACCTTATAGTGTTGTTTTGTTCGATGAGATTGAAAAGGCACATCCTGATGTATTTAATATTCTTCTTCAGGTGCTTGATGATGGCAGAATCACAGATTCTCAGGGCAGAACAGTGGATTTCAAAAATACGATTCTGATTATGACATCGAATATAGGCTCTGCTTATCTGTTAGACGGTATTGACAATAATGGTAATATCAGCAAAGAAGCCTCTGATATGGTAGAAAAAGAACTGAAGGCACATTTCAGACCGGAATTTATTAATCGTCTGGATGAAATTATCATGTTTAAGCCGCTTACTAAAAACAATATCGCTAAGATTGTGGATATACTGATGGTTGATTTAAATAATAGGATTGCTGACAAGGAAATTCATATCCGTCTGACTGACAGGGCTAAGGATTTCATTACTGAAAATGGTTTTGATCCTGTCTATGGTGCGAGACCGCTCAAACGATATCTGCAGAAGAATGTGGAGACAATGTCGGCGAGATTAATCTTAGGTGGTGACTTAAATGCCGGAAGTACCATCGTAATTGATTCAGATGGAAGCAGACTGACTGCCGGATGTGATTCCTGATGTATGGGCATTCCGATTAAAATTGAATAACGAAGAACTGCAGAAAGCGAAGAAATTCATCATATGTGAGTAAAGAATTATTTTGTTCATTCTTGTTTATACTATTACAGACAAGTACAGATAAGCGCGAAAATATATGAGGCAGCATATATTTTCGCCTGTAGCGGCGGTTAATTGTCAAAAATAATTGTCTGGAAATGGAGATAACTATGAGGGATATTTTATATATTATTTCATTATCAAGCGGTTCACTGGCGATATTATTCATTCTTACGAAAATGATGGGAAACAAGCAATTGTCGGAGCTTAGCATATTTGACTATATTACAGGAATTACCATCGGCTCCATTGCTGCTGAAATGGCAACCTCTTTAGACCGGGATTTTATAAGACCGATTGTTGCCATGTCTGTTTACACCTTTTTTTCACTTTTTTTGGCATTTATCAATGAAAAATCCTACTTTTTGAGAAAAATCATTACCGGTAAACCTGTGATACTGATTGACAACGGAGAAATCTTTCAAAAAAATCTTCAAAAATCTAAAATAGATTTATCCGAACTTCTTGTCCAGTGTCGCGAGAACGGATATTTTGATATTTCAAAAATACAGACGGCGATTTTGGAAGAAAATGGAAAAATCAGTTTTTTGCCGAAAGCATCGGAGCGGCCTGTCACACCCAAGGATTTGAATATAAAAATTGAGCAGGAATATCTGGTGGCAAATCTGATTATTGATGGCAATATCATTGAGAATAATCTTAAGATGGCGGGCAAAAATCATAAATGGCTGCAAAATCAGTTATCTGCCAATGGAATTCACAGCGAAAAAGAGGTACTGCTTGCCACCTGTGATATGGAAAATCATGTAACCATTTACAGAAAGAATATGATAATTCCTAAAAATACAGGGGGACTTGTCAATTGACGATTGTATGAAAAAAGGCTCACAAAAGTTATCTGACAGCGATGTCGGTAACTATTTTGTGAGTCTTTTTAAGATTTTTATTCCGTCTGCTTTTTAACACGGTAAAAGTTAATCTAGAACCTGAAATTATGTTCAGGTTTTGGAAAATGGTTGTGCGGGGGATTAAAACCATTATATGGATTCATAGACGGATTATGTGGATTATGATAAGGTTTATGAGGTCCCGGTGTGCCATGATGATGTTCCTTACGCCTTTTATACATCTCGTCGGCGAGCATTACACTGATTAAATCCTTTAGAAAATTATTGTCCTTACATTTTTTGGCATATTTACAGCTACAATCAGCCATAGCACATATTTCCCCGCATTTTTTAGAAAACATTACTTTATCAGGGCATTCATCATACATCATGCTTCCATCATAGTCCATGCGGTCACACTCACTTACCACCAACTGTTTTAATTCATTAATTTCATTCGGATAGAGTGTATTCAGATATTCAATGTCATGCCGCAGCAAAGAATTTTGCCTTGAAAAATCGTATACCGGATATTCCTGATGATAGGGTGGAAGCTTTGATAAATTACTGTCATAGGATGGTGCATAATAGTCGTTATCGTTAAACATAATGGAACTCCCATTGCTATTTGTATTCTTTCTGATATTGTATGAAAAGAAAACTAAAATGTTCATGTTTTAATGGTGCTTTCAATGGATGTTATCGTGTGAGTAAATATTGTGGGGATTAAGATGGCATTTGGCTGAACTGTTGCTATTATATTTCAGAATGCTATAGGAATCCGCGTCAAGCAACCGTTGTGCAGAAAATATAATTATAGGTTGACGATAAACTGTTTTTTTGGTAAAATCTTATAGTAGATTGCATACGAGGCGGAACACCATGTATGACATAAAGGTAAGGAAAAGGAGAAGAAGCTATGGGAACAACAGGTACCACTACAGTAAATGATAACGAGACAACAGATTTATACAAGAACCAGCTCAAGTATAACAAGTATATTGAGAATAAGAAGATGGTCTATTCCATATTATGTTTTATAGCAGCGGTCGTGAATATTATAACAATATTCGCTTTCCCTATGTTTACATACAATGTCAAGGGTAACACAAAGACAGGTGTGAAACCGATTAAAGGAGAGTACACTCATACCTATATTATTGAAAAGTACTTTAAGAATGAACTTGGAGAGAGAAGTCTGTTTAATACGACATTTATCATTCTGTTATTTGTGCTCATCATTTTGGCAGTGATATTGTTGATTGCAACAGCACTCAACGTATTTGCGAAAAAGCTCGTTCAGAAGGAGGGTACCCTTAAGAAATTATTCAGTTACATCATGATAGAGATTTTTTCGACAGTTTTTTTAGTGGTTTTGATGTTTGCAATGATGTGTGGCAAGATTGATGTATCCGGCGGTGCGGAGAATGCACTTGGCTTTTGGATTTATGTAGCGACTTCGGTTGTCATGATATTTACCTCTATTCCATTATCGGATAAATAAGTATTATTGCAGATGCACTGATGATTTTCAGATATGATGCGAAAGTGATTGGTCTGTTTAAGCAGGCTTTGCCGTGAAGCTGTTTTGTAATAATAGAATAAGAATGATAGCAACAGAACGTGATGATTTTTTATCATGTTCTGTTTTTTAGTGGAAAAATAAAGATATCAAGCACCATGCCCGAGAGGTGCATAGCTGAACTGTCGCTAATTATCAGTAACTATTCAACACCTAAAGTCTGGGAACGTAAGCATTCCCACACCTGAGGTGCTGAACAGTTATAATTGTCAACCATATATTCAATACAAGGTTGACAATTGGTAAAATTGCGATTATAATTTTTATCATATTTGACACAAAACAGGTAGCGGCAGATTAAGTATACTACATAGAAACGGAGGCATATATGAACGCATTATCATTGGCAAAAGAGATTATTGACGGAAGACGAATCACAAGGGAGGATGACCTCTCATTTTTTTTGACATGCGAGCTGGAGGAATTATGTGAAGGTGCGGATTGCATCAGAAAACATTTTATGGGAGAAAAAGTTGATCTTTGTGCCATTATCAACGGAAGAAGTGGGAAATGTCCCGAGGATTGTAAATACTGCGCACAATCGGCACACCATCACACAGACTGTGAGGTGTATGATTTTCTTCCGGAGGATAAGATATTGGAGGCCTGTAAGATGAATGAGAGCGAGGGGGTTGACCGCTTCTCCATTGTTACTGCCGGTAAAGCACTGACCGGAGACGAATTTGAGAAAGCCATTCATGCCTATGAAACGATGCATAGAGAGTGTAAGATTGATTTATGTGCCTCTATGGGGTTTCTGACAAAAGACCAGCTGCACAGACTTCACGAAGCCGGTGTCACCAGTTATCATCACAACATTGAGACTTCCAGAAGATATTTCCCTTATATATGTACAACACATACCTATGATATGAAGATTGAGACCTTAAAGCTGGTAAAAGCAGAAGGGATGTGGGCCTGCTCCGGAGGCATCATCGGCATGGGAGAAACGATGGAGGATCGCCTCGATATGGCGATAAGTCTCGCTGAGGTTGGTGTTGATTCCATTCCGATTAATGCCTTAATGCCGATTAAAGGAACTCCGTTGGAAAACTTAGAGAGATTGACGGAGGATGAGATATTAAGGACAATTGCATTTTTCAGATATATCAATCCCAAGGCTGATATTCGGCTTGCAGCCGGAAGGGCACTGATGGAAAGGGATGGAGAAAGGGCATTTAAGTCCGGTGCGTCTGCCACAATTACCGGCAATATGCTAACGACGGTTGCCTGTGCCACCATCAGAAGTGACAAAGAAATGCTGAAAAAGATGGGCAGAGATGTCACACCGGACTATCAGAAGAAAGGGTAGGTGTAATATGAGTAAAAGTATCTTTATCACTGGCACCGGAACAGATGTGGGAAAAACCTATGTGACAGGGCTTATTGTCAAGAAGCTAAAGGAGTCAGGAGAAAAAGCCGCATATTATAAGGCGGCAATGAGCGGAAACAAAAGAGATGAAAATGGGCAGCTCATCCCGAGGGATGCCGTATTTGTACAAGAAATATCAGGAATAGAGCAACCGTTGAAAAGTATGTGTCCTTATGTATATGAAAATGCATGGTCACCCCATCTTGCCGCAAAGGCAGAGGGAAATCCGGTTCATATGGATAGCATAATACAAGGCTATTACCGGTTATGTGAGCAGTATGATTATATCACTATGGAGGGAAGCGGTGGGATTCTCTGTCCCATCAGGTTTGATGAAAAGAAAATATGGCTTGAGGATATTATCAAAGCACTGTCCATGTCCTGTATCATCATAGCTGACGCTGGCCTAGGCACCATCAACAGTGTTGTTCTCACGGCAGAATATATGAAAAACAGAAGCATTCCCATCAAAGGAATGATATTCAATCATTTTCATAAGGGTGACCTTATGGAGGAGGATAACGTCAAAATGTGTGAGGAAAGGACGGGTATCAGAACACTTGCCTGTGTGGGTGATGACGATTTAGCCCTAACGATGAATGCAGATTTATTGAAGGAATTATATAATTAGAAAAATTGTTTTACAACGGCTTTCACTTATAAGCCGGGTGAATTGTTACTATAAAATAAGAATTAAGGAGAAAATGTAATATGATTTGGTACCCATATGAGCAGATGAAAGGAATGAAAGCACCTTATGAAATTATTGACGCGGAAGGTGTGTATCTCTATACAAAGGATAAAAAACTGATTGATTCTGTATCTTCATGGTGGTGCATGATTCACGGCTACAAAAATCGGGAAATCAATGATGCCATCAAGAGCCAGTTGGACAAATTTGCCCATGTGATGTTGGGAGGTCTGACACATGAAGCAGCGAGAAAGCTTTCCGACAAGTTAAAGGATTGGCTGCCGGGGGATTTAGATTACTGTTTTTATTCCGACTCGGGAAGTGTGGGAGTAGAAGTGGCACTTAAGATGGCTCTTCAATATTACGTAAACAGTGGAAATCTTAAGAAAACAAAAGTATTGGCACTGACACATGCCTATCACGGAGATACCTTCAAGGCAATGGAAGTGGGAGACGATGAAGACTATCATTTTATTCTGGAAGCCTATGGAGAAAAGAAGGACTGCATTCATATTGATACAGACATTCCGGCATTAGAGGAGGCATTTGAGCGATATCATGAGGCTCTGAATTGCTTTATTGTTGAACCACTGCTGCAGGGTGCAGGTGGTATGCGCATGTATGGAATGGAATTTTTAAAAAGAGCCAGAGAGCTATGCGATCAATACGATGTTCTGCTGATATTTGATGAGGTGGCGACAGGTTTTGGACGAACGGGGTACCGGTTTGTGTCAGATGTAGTCCTTCCCGATATTCTCGTCCTCGGAAAAGCCCTCACAGGCGGGTATATCGGACATGCCGTTACCGTGGCAAATCATAAAGTATACAACGGATTTTACAGCGATAATCCCACCCATGCTTTCATGCACGGACCGACATTTATGGGAAATGCCCTTGCCTGCAGTGCAGCGTTAAAATCCATTGAATTGTTTGAAAAGGGCAACTATATGAAACGCATCCAAAGATATGAGGTCATTATGAGACGTGAAATGGAAGGATTTTATGATCCGCGTATTGCTGATATCCGTATTATGGGTGGCTGCATCTGTATTGAGGTTACAGAGGAGAAAGTGTTGAGGGGCTATCAGGACTATGCTTACCAAAATGGAGTATTTGCAAGACCATTCTTAAAATATCTTTATGCCATGATTCCTTATATCATCCGTGAGGAGGAATTGGTTAAGATACTTGATGTTATGAAAGCGTGGTTTACAAAAGACTAAAAAAGTCTGTCAGAGGTGACAGATTAATATAGAATTGCAGGGAGGATTGAGATGGACAGATATAGTCTGAAAATGAGAGCCGGCAAAAAGGTTCATGAGCAAGACCAACATATCTCAGGTGCCGAAAAAATAGTTTTAAAGGAGCAGATTTCTTCATTTTCGGAAGCTTTGATAGAAAGAGGCTTACACCATTCTAAGGGAGATGCCGATTTTTTAAACATTAAAATTGAAAAAATAAAAGAAGAAGATATTCTTTATCTTGAAGCACTGCCTGTCACTACTGTTACCACAAAGTCATGGAAAGAGGGACAGGAAGAAGTGATAAAATTTCTGAAGGATTTAAATATTCAAAGAATAGAAGAAGTTATGCATTACATGGAGGAAACCTATTCCATGCGCGGTGCTATGCTGTTAGATATCACCACCATGAAAAGAGTGGAGCCTGATTTTTCCCGAGGTATTCGGGCAACCTACATGGACCGTGAAAGAGAACAGAGCAGTGTTCTGATGGATACAAAAAATCATTATGAAGAGGCCATTGTGCTAGCAACGAAAGTAATTCACTGTCCCGGCATCATAGGAGAAATCTGTATATCTGATGATCCGGATTATGTAACCGGTTACGTTTCTTCTAAGCAGCACGGATACCGCCGCATCACAACAATGAAGGAAATGGGAAGTGACAATGGCGGAAGAATTTTTTTATTTGACAGTACAAAGACCTGCGTAGAGGATGCGATAAAATATTTGCAGAAGCAGTGTGTCATAGTGCGCGGCATAGAAAAATTACAGCGACAGGCGCCAAAGAATCGTTGGGAGCGATTGGAAAAAAAAATTAACAGCCTGCAACAACAGCATCTATTCCGCACCATGAAAACCATCACCTCTGCCCAGGGTTCCCATATTACAGTGGACGGGAAGGAATTAATATTAATGGCCTCCAACAGTTATCTTGATCTGACGGCTCATCCCTATATCAAAAAACGCTGTCATGAGATACTGGACTTGTATGGTTTCGGCTCAGGGGGTTCAAGACTCACCACAGGCAACACCGTCTTACATGAGAGGCTTGAGAGAAAGATTGCAGATTTTAAAGACTGCAAAGAGGCAATTGTGTTTAATACAGGATATGTGGCAAATGTCGCCGTTATCTCTTCGATGATGGATAAAGAGGGCGTTATCTTTAGCGATGAGCTGAATCATGCCAGTATTATTGACGGATGCAGGTTATCGAAAGCAAAGTGCGTTATTTACCGTCACAACGATATGACCGACTTGGAGAAAAAAATCAGAGAAAATCCATGTGAGAATGGTCTTGTCGTCAGTGATGCCGTATTCAGTATGGATGGCGATATCCTAAATCTTCCTGCGTTTATGGATATCTGTCAGCGGTACAATCTGTTCTCTATGGTTGATGAAGCTCATTCTACCGGTGTCATCGGCGAGACGGGACATGGCATAGTGGAATATTTTGGTAAGGCGTACATGCCGGACATTCTCATGGGAACTCTCAGCAAATCCGTTGGAAGTGAAGGCGGTTATGTGGCAGGCTCCAAGCTTCTGATTGAATATCTGCGCAATACAGCAAGAGGCTTTATTTTTTCGACCTCCCTTTCACCTGTCACCATTGCAGCAGATTTGGCAGGAATTGAGCTGATAGAACAGGAACCGGAGAGGGTTAAAAGGCTTCAGGATAATGTGAAGTTTTTCTGTGAACGTCTTGCAGCGTATGATATTCACGTCACATCCTCTACTGCCATTATTCCTATTGTGACAGGTGATGAAAAAAGAGCATTGGCGCTGTCAGATTACCTGTATGACCATGGCTTTTATATTTCGGCAATCCGATATCCGACAGTCAGAAGAGGACAGGCAAGATTACGGGTGGCACTTATGGCCACACATACACGTGACGAATTGGAAAAAGCAGCACAGTTGATAGGCACCTTCGAATAACCTGCGAATAGTTAATTCTTCCTGCTTGAGTATTATGGTAAATAATGTTAAAATGAGAATAGATTTTTTGCAATGATAATTTGTCATAAAAAATGATTTTCAGGAGGGATAAGATGAATATTTCCAATCCAAAAGAGTACTATCAGATGTCAGAGAAACAATTTAAGGAAATGAAAAAGTTTTATAAAAAACTTGGCTTTGATGACAGTCAGGTTAAAAAACTGACCAAATCATGTTTCGGGGCAGAAATCAAAACTGACCCCCATACTTCCTATTCAGAAGACTGGAGCTTTTACAGAAGAACCGGGTATTCACCAAAATCGGGTGGTATCTTGGGGATGATGGGAAGTGCCATGCAGGCAAAGAGGGGAGTATCTTCATCTATGCCGTCACCAATGATGCGTCAGGCATCCGCTGCTGTGTTTGAAGAAGCAGTGATGTGTGATATGAATGTAGCTTATGATGCGGGAGAAATTCCGACAGCAGATAATTTTAATACTGCGGAGACACATGTCTCCCCGGAAAATGAAAAGCATAGTCCTTTAGACAATCCACAGCTCATATTCTCTGCCAATGTCAACACGGCTTCATGGTCATATCTGCGAAATAGGATAACAAGGCAGAAAACAATTGATGAAAATTTTGTCCGCATTGAGGAAATTATTAATTCTTATTCATATAAATTAAAAAAGCCTAAGAATGATGACCTGTTTGCTGTCAGTGCCGAAACCGGAAAGTGTCCGTGGAATTCAGAATCAGAGCTTTTGTTTGTAGGTCTGAAAGGGAAAAAGGCAGACAAAAAAATAAGACAGAATCTTACCTTTCTTGTGGATGTGTCGGGAAGCATGGATTCGAACTGGATTCTGGTACAGATGTCTATGGCGGCCATTATCAGTAAACTGAAAAAGGGAGATACCCTTTCCATCATTGCCTACAGTGACAACACAACAACAGTTGTGAAGCAGATGGATTGTGGCAATCTTGACGATTGTATTAAGGCAGTTCTGTCTATTGAAGGTATCGGTGGCTGCACCAATGGCAGTGAGGGACTTGAAAATGCTTATCGGTATCTGGAAGAACATTATGATGCTGATGGCAATAACCGTGTATTTATCTTTACTGATGGTGACTTTAATTTTGGAATCACTAGTGAGGGAGGACTTAAAGACTTTATTTACGAAAAGAGAAAGACTGGCATCTATCTCTCAATTGTCGGTTATGGCGAACGTAATTTTAAAGATAATAAAATGGAAACACTTGCCCAAAACGGTAATGGCAATTATACCTTTGTTGCAAATCCATATGATATACTTGATAATTTATGGGAGAAGCTGGTTTCCAGTCTGGTCACTGTTGCAAAAGATGTGAAAATTTCTGTCGAATTGAATCCACAGTATGTAAGCAGGTATCGCCTGATCGGATATGATGCCAGAGTATTAACGCAGCAGGAATTTCACGACACAGAAAAGGCAACGGACGGAATCGGTTCAGAGCACAATGTAGTGGCAATGATAGAACTAAAGCGCGGAAAAGCTGAGCAGGTCTATGCAAACCGTTATGTCAATGCCTCGACAGACGAACACACAGGAGAATTTGCTTTCATTGAGATTCATTACAAGTCGCCGGAGGGTGAGAATCTTGTGATGACCAGAACAATCACAATAGAGGATTTAAATTCTGCTAAGAATAAGAACATCTCAATTGCTGCAATGTTGGCTGTCTTCGGTCTTGTTGTCAAAAATTCCGTATATAAGAAGGATGCTGACAAAGAACTGCTTGCCGGTCTGCTTGAATCATTTGACAAAGAGGATGAACCGGATACGAAGGAAAAATATAGTCATTTTGATATTATCAGGCAATATATTGGTAATTATTAACAGATAATTATTAAACATCGAATCAATAGAAATCTGCCGATACAAAAAGCCATTTCTACAGATAAATAAACCGTCTGTAAAAATGGCTTTATTCATTCCCTTTAAACTCTGTTTCATTCCCAAGTAATTATCTATATTTTCGAAGTAAATCCTTTGGATTTTCCGCTAATATATTTTGTTAGACTTTTCAATGAAATAAACGGCATAGATGACGGTTGATTCCTTTAAAAGAAGTTTTAGTTCTTTATGCAGACAACAACTTATATTTGACATATTTTATCATATGTTGTATAACACAAATAGGTTAAAATGAAAGGCAGATTATCATTATGAATGCATTTATCAGGGGATTTAAAGACGGTATTCCTATTGCACTCGGCTATATCGCCGTGAGCTTCACTTTTGGTCTTACTGCGGTGACAGGCGGGCTGACTGTATGGCAGGCAACGATGATATCACTTATGTGCGTCACATCAGCGGGACAATTTGCAGGAATTGATATCATGTTAGCTGCAGGTGGATATATGGAGATGGCAATGGCGCAACTGGTGATTAATTTGAGATATGCGCTAATGTCGATTTCACTTTCACAAAAAGCAGATTCTTCTATGAATTTTTTTGCAAGACTTTTTGTCGGTTTTGGCGTAACTGATGAAATCTTTGCAGTGGCAGTCGGAAATAACAAGTCTATCAGCAGAAAATATATGTTTGGGTTGATTGTTTTGCCATGGCTTTCATGGACTTTTGGTACATTGGGCGGTGCACTGCTCGGCAGCATCCTGCCTGAAATTTTGGCTTCGGCATTCGGTATTGCTATTTATGGAATGTTTCTTGCCATTATTATTCCTGCTGCCAGGGATGACAATAAGATTATTGGTGTATTGATGGTAGCAGTGAGCATAAGTCTTTTATTATATTATACCCCTCTTAAACATCATATTTCACAGGGGTTTGCCATTATTACGGCAGCAGTGGCAGCTTCTCTGTTTGGTGCCCTCGTTTATCCCATTGACAATGAGACTACAGAAGAAATGAAAGAGGTATCACAATGACTAATTCGAGATTTTTTATATATCTGCTTGTGATGGCAGCCGTTACCTATCTTATTCGTGCGCTGCCTTTGGTACTGATACGACACAAGATTGAAAACCGTTTCATAGCATCATTTTTATACTATGTACCCTATGCAGTTCTTGGCTGTATGACATTTCCCGCGATATTTTATTCTACCAATGATTTATATTCTGCTGCCGTAGGAACCTTCACAAGCTTTTTGTTCGCTTATCAGAAAAAAAGCCTTTTATTTGTAGCTGTTTCCGCTGTGCTGGCAGCATTAATTGTTAAAGTAATATTATAAACCATTTTGAATGTGCATTGAGTGGCGCGAACCACTATTTTTGAAAAGGGTGTGATAAGTTATGTTTGATAAATTAATTAAAAGTGAGAAGCGTATAAAAATCAGAAATTCTTCTGATTTGACAGTCAATAGTTCTGACATCAGGGAAATGGAGACAGAATCGACTGCTTCTGAGGATGGGGCTTTTGAAGACGATGATATCATTATATATGATCTCGGTGACTCAAAGCAGGGTGATGATGAAAGTAATGTTGAAAATAATAGCTTTGCCAATAGTAGCAATGAAAATGATAGCGTGGCAAATAGCAGCAATACAATTAGTAGTATAGCAAATAACAGTGATGCAGATAATAGCAATGCAGATAATAGCATAGAAAATAGCAACGCAAATAACAACATAGAAAATAATAGTATTGAGAATAGTAATATATTGAATAATGATGTTGTAAATGATACATCTCGTATTGAAGATTTCTTTTTTCGCATTGTAACCGAAGACAATTCTGACCTCCGTCATACAGATAATACAGACGATAATATATCTGATGAAAATATCATAGCGGATAATGCTGCAGCTGACAATGGCATCATCGAAAATAACACTGTGGATATTAATGTGACTGAAAATGGTATAACTGACGATAGCATAGATAACACTGTTGCAACTTTTAATACTGTCGGTGACACCGGTAACAATCTTTTGGAAAACATTTTTTTTGGCCTATTAGAATATGAAGACAATCATGTCAATGACAACTTATCTGCGAAGATGGAATATGAAGATATAAAAGAATCAAGCGATACAGAAGAATCTGGCATTACAGAAGAATCTGGTGTTACAAAGGAATCAGGCATTACAGAGAAATCTGACGTTACAGAGAAATCAGGCATTACAGAAGAATTAGACATTACAGAGAGAGCAGATGTTGCAGATGATTTGGTAATGACGGAGGAAGTATTAGAAGCTGCCAAGAAATCAAAGCACTCGAAGCCTGCCCAAAAGACAGAAGATTTTCTGTCTGTAAAAATAATGACTTTTATCATCAGCCTTGCCCTTGCCCTTTTTATTGTATTCCTCGCTCATGGGGCCTTCATGGATGAGATGATATGGAGTAATTTTGTGTTCACTACTTTTTATGTATGGCTTGTGATTAAAATCCTAATGATTACGGATGCCATCATGATGTTTCTTCATTACAGGAAAAAAGCATTGATTTTGTCGGTGATTCTGTGCGTCCCTGTCTATATGTATTTCAGAAGGATTGTACGAAATAAACGGCTGAGCATCATTAATATCTGGCTGATTGTCTCTGTCATACTGGGCATTGCATCAGTAATGAATTTTAACAGTCTTATGTCTGATATGCACCTTTTCGATAAAAAATACCAGGCGGTCATGCTCCGATTTGAACTGCATCGTGAAGCCTGCGGAAATGATAAGCAATGTATAGATGGCATTATCGGCAGGCACATGAAGCAGTATACCTATGAAGTGGTGGGAGAGGAAAGTAATGGCACACTGGAGGTAAGGGTGGCGGGAAACTCTAACACTGTAATTACAGATATCGTCGTTCCCAACCCTGACATCAACCCTAACACAGAACTATTTTTTAAAGTCAAAAAAAATGGCAACTACTATATATCAGGGCTGAAAATGAATGGCAGTGTATATAATGCATTTGCGGACACTGTCTGGGAATACTGGTGTCATTAAAGCTTAATGTTTACGGTACATATATTCTAAAGCTTTTAGCACATAAGTCTTTAACTGTCCGGCAGAATCACCACTTAAAGCTGTTTTTTCACGGTCAACTTCAAAAAACAGCTTTTTGTCACTGACATTGCTTTTGAAAGAGGGTGTAAAAATTTCTGCCGGCTGAAAAGCAAAGGTACCTTGCTTTTTAATATAACAGTTATCCTTTGTTGACTTTTCTCTGTAATTCTTATCTACAAATTGAGCCACAGATTTATGAATGGCGGTATCTTCATTCGGAAGATAATAATAATCTCTGTAATTTTCAAAATAATGTTTTAACTCATCATGGATAACAGGCACTAAAAACTTTAAGGTATTATCACGGGCATCGTAGCAGAAATCCTCTGACTTGTCGAAAATCGGTCGTTTGAGCCTGCCATCCAAATGGCATTGCAGTAGTAGCTGAAGTGCTTTGCCGCTGTCCTCTGTCAGACGGATATCTGTCACTTCAAATTTTCCCTCCCAGACAGACAGATATGCCCATATATCACATACATTAACAAGTCCTGTCATATCATCATGATTGTGAAGAAGCAGCAGACGCTTAAGATCCTCAGTTGTGTCTTCGTTGCCCTGCCGGTGTGAGTGGTTTTCTTTCTGGAGACGGATATATTCTTTGTAAATGTCGATGAGTTGTCCGCCATTATACTTGTCTTCTCTTGCTATACCTAAAAAGACTTCCAAAGATTTTTGCTTTAAATCCGGTGTCCGGAAAAAATTCTTATACCTGCGGGCTTCTTTATAGAGGTCAACTAACAATAATCGTTCAAAATTAAAATGGATGCCATATTTTTCTGCACGTGAAGCAACAAAGGGTACGTCAAACATATTTCCGTTGAAATTAATCAGAATATCAAAATTTTTAAGAAAATCACGGAACATTAAAAGCATTTTGGCCTCGTCCCCAGAAGTATCATCAAACCATTGAATAACGGTAAAAGTATTATCTTCGTTTCTGTAAGCGGCGCCAATGAGATAAATCTGATGATTTTTTGAGCTAAAACCGGTGGTTTCAATGTCAAAATAAGCAATTTTTTCCCGGTCATACCGGGCAGCCAATTCTTTTTCTACATCATAACACCGTTCTGTCCGGAATACATCTGTTATGGTTAACATTGGTAAAAATATCCTTTTCTTTGTATTTTTATATTGTATTATCATGAATCATAGTCACGCTGTTACTATAATCAATAATTGTGCAAAATGCAATACACAGTGTCAAAAATATTGTAATTTTTTATAATTTATATTAAAATAAATAGTGTTGAATGTGATGAACAGTATTTCTTTCTGTTCATGTACAATTTGTTTCGGAATGGAGGTTAATATATGTCTATTTTGACTTTTAGAGGTGGTATTCACCCTTATGAGGGAAAAGAATTGTCAAAGGACAGTCCTATCAAAGAATACATTCCAAAGGGCGAGGTTGCCATATCCATGTCACAGCACATTGGTGCACCGGCAAAACCTGTCGTGAAGAAAGGGGATAGTGTGCTTGTGGGACAGTTGATAGGTGAGGCAGCCGGCTTTATTTCTGCCAATGTACATTCTTCTGTTTCCGGAAAAGTGAAAGCCGTTGAAAAGAGATTCATAGTCAATGGCGGTAAGGCAGAGTGTGTCATTATTGAAAATGACGGTAATTTTGAGGAGGTAACATATGAACAGCCGACATCATGTGAGAATCTTACGCGAGAAGAAATCATCGGACTTGTCAAAGCGGCAGGCGTTGTTGGCATGGGCGGGGCAGGCTTTCCAACAAACGTGAAGCTATCTCCAAAGAATGTCGATGATATTGATTATATTATTGTGAATGGTTCTGAGTGTGAGCCATATCTCACATCAGACTACAGAAGGATGATAGAGAATCCGGAGCTTCTGATCGGAGGACTTAAGATTATGCTCCGATTATTTGATAAGGCAAAGGGAATTATCGCTGTTGAAGACAATAAGCCCGATGCCATTGCCAGACTGAAGGAATGCTTAGCAGGTGAAGATAACATTGAAGTGAAGAAACTATATACGAAGTATCCCCAGGGAGCGGAGAGAATGCTAATCTATGCTGTTACCGGCAGAAAGATTAATTCTTCAAAGCTTCCGGCAGATGCAGGATGTATTGTGGATAATGTGGATACAGTGTTTGCTATCTATCATGCAGTTTCATATGGAAAACCATTGATCAAACGTGTCATTACCGTAACCGGTGACGCGGTAGCTAATCCGCAGAACTTTTTAGTTCCGGTAGGTACGAACCACAGCGAACTGATTGAAGCAGCAGGTGGTTTTGTGAGCGAACCATCAAAGATTATCTCAGGAGGTCCTATGATGGGAATGGCAATCAGTTCTCTGGATGTTCCTGTTACCAAGACATCTTCATCGTTGTTGTGCTACACCAGAGATCCGTTAGTTGATATCAGCCAGACAAATTGTATTAATTGTGGCCGTTGTGTCAAGGTCTGTCCCGGCAGAGTTCTTCCATCAAGACTTGCAAAATTTTCTGCAAGAGGAGATATGGAAAGCTTCTTAAAATATGACGGACTTGAATGCTGTGAATGCGGCTGTTGTTCTTATATATGTCCTGCAAAGATTAATCTTACACAGGCTATCAAAACGATGCGAAAAAAAGCACTTGCTGCCAGAAAGAAATGAGGTGATTAACTGTGGCTGAACTATTAAATGTATCATCAAATCCTCATGTGAGGGACAACAAGACGACAGGCCGGATTATGTGTGATGTGATCATTGCATTGATTCCTGCCAGTGTATTTGGAATATATCATTTTGGAGTCAGAGCGCTGCTTATTATACTTGTCACCATTGCCTCTTGTGTCATATCAGAGACTGTCTACGATAAGCTAATGAAGAAGAAACTGACAATAGGCGATTTAAGTGCTGTGGTGACGGGACTTTTACTTGCTTTGAATCTTCCTGTTGAAATACCTGTATGGATTGCTGTACTGGGTGGTATATTTGCAATCATCGTGGTCAAAATGATTTTTGGAGGGTTGGGACAGAATTTTATGAATCCTGCTCTCGGTGCAAGATGTTTTCTTCTCCTGTCATTTACAGGTCAGATGACACGTTTTACCCTTGACGGCATAACAACGGCGACACCTCTTTACAATATCAAAAATGGTGCCGATTATCACGTGCTTAAGATGTTTCTCGGAACAACCGCCGGAACCATTGGCGAGACTTCAACACTTGCCATTCTTGTCGGTGCTTTATACCTTTTGGTGATGCGGATTATTGATCTGCGGATACCATTGTGTTATATCGGCACGTTTACATTGTTTGCCATGATTTATTCTGCCTGTCACGGCGGACTGGATTTTACCTATTTGGCAGGACAATTGTGTGGTGGTGGACTGATGCTCGGCGCATGGTTTATGGCAACTGATTATGTCACCTCTCCTATCACACCGGGCGGAAGGATTTTGTATGGTGTATGTCTTGGACTTTTAACAGGGTGCTTTAGAATTCTGGCGACGGCGACAGCTGCCCCGGAGGGTGTCTCTTATGCCATCATTTTCTGTAATCTTTTAGTTCCTCTGATTGAAAAGATTACGATTCCGAAGTCATTTGGAAAGGAGGCAAAGAAGAAATGAAAGAGATTATACTTAATTCTGTCAAGCTTTGCGTCATCACACTGATTGCCGGAATTCTCTTAGGAACTGTATATGAGGTAACGAAGGAACCCCGGGAAAAGCAGCAGGAGAAGTCGAAGAGAGAAGCTTATGCCAAGGTATTTAAAGATGCCACTCTCTTTGAAGAATTTGATTATGATGACAAAGTGCTGTCGGAATATCTCGCAGACAAAGGCTATAAAAAATCAACTGCCTCTATTAATGAGATTGTAACCGCCAAATCTTCCGCAGGCGAGTTTCTCGGCTATGTACTGACAGTGACAGATAAAGAGGGATATGGCGGGGAGATAAAATTTACCATAGGCATTAAAAAAGATGGAATCATTAACGGAATTTCATTTTTGACCCTTGCTGAAACTGCCGGTGTAGGAATGAAGGCTGATGAAAGTAAATTTAAAAACCAGTTTTCAGAGCTTCCGGCAAAGGAACTGGAATACACAAAAACAGCAAAAACGGCTGAGAACCAGATTGATGCGATAAGCGGTGCGACAGTAACCACCAATGCCGTAACCAATGGTGTCAATTGTGCCATAGCTGCTTATGATTATATCATCGGAAAGGAGTCGTGATTTTATGAATAGTTGTACGGAACGAATCTACAATGGTCTGGTTAAGGAAAATCCTACATTTGTCATGATGCTTGGTATGTGTCCTACACTTGCCGTAACATCATCTCTCCAAAACGGCTTTGGTATGGGAATGACGACGATGGTGGTATTGACAGCCTCCAATGCGATTATCTCGCTGCTTAGAAATATTATTCCGGATAAAGTCCGTATGCCTGCTTTTATTGTTATTGTGGCAAGCTTTGTTACGATTGTCCAGTTTATGTTGGAGGCCTACCTTCCGGCACTTAATGCCTCTTTAGGTATCTATATTCCTCTTATCGTGGTAAACTGTATTATCTTAGGCAGGGCGGAAGCGTATGCCTCAAAAAATAAAGTACTTCCTTCCATTTTTGACGGAATAGGAATGGGGCTGGGCTTTACCTTTGGTCTGTCCAGTCTGGGATTTTTCAGGGAGCTTATCGGTTCCGGAACGATTCTCTCTCACAGAGTCATTCCTGATGAATACTGTGTGAAAATGATTGGTCTCGCACCCGGCGCATTTTTTGTTCTGGCAGCCTTGGTCGCAGTTCAGAATAAACTCAGGATTTCTAAAGGAAAGAAGCCGAAAGAAATCAAATGCTGTGCAGACTGCTCTTTATGTACGAATGAATGTGATGAGCTCGGTAAAGATTTTTCAGATGCTGTAAAGAATACATAATATTGGGAGGAGGTATTGTCAATGAAGACATTGATTTTAATCGCAATTGGTGCAGCACTTGTCAATAATGTTGTCTTGAGCCAGTTTCTCGGTCTTTGTCCTTTCCTTGGTGTTTCTAAAAAGGTCAAGACAGCTGCCGGAATGGGTATGGCTGTTATCTTTGTCATTACCATGTCATCTCTGTTGACAAGTATTATTTATCAATATATTCTGGTTCCGACTGACATGACATATTTAAACACCATCGTATTTATTCTTGTCATTGCGGCACTTGTACAGTTTGTGGAGATGGTACTGAAAAAGTTAAGTCCGGCTCTTTATGAGGCACTTGGTGTATATCTTCCCCTAATCACAACAAACTGTGCTGTTTTGGGAGTGGCGCTTTTGAATGTCCAGAACAGTTATGGGATTCTTAAAAGTGTCATCAATGGTCTTGGAACCGCTATCGGTTTCACGGTTGCCATCGTAATCATGGCCGGTATCCGTGAGAGAAATGAATATAATGATATATCACCGGCACTTAAGGGAACACCCATTGTACTGGTAACAGCGGGTCTTATGGCAATTGCATTTTCAGGTTTTTCGGGTTTGCTGTAAGATATCCGTATAAAGAAGGCATTAGAAATATGTAACAGCTCAACCGCGCCATTCGCAAAATCTGCTGTTACAAAAATATAGTACAGATTGAGAGGGTTGCAAATGAATGTTACTGGAATCATCATCGCCACCTGCCTTGTTGGCGGTATAGGTTTGATTATTGGTCTTTTACTCGGATTTGCCGGAAAGGCTTTTGAAGTAGAAGTGGATGAAAAAGAAATTAAAGTTCGTGAATGTCTGCCCGGAAATAACTGTGGAGGCTGCGGCTTTGCGGGCTGTGACGCATTGGCAAAGGCAATCGCCTCCGGAGAGGCGAAGGCAGATGCCTGTCCGGTAGGCGGTGCAACGGTTGCGAACATGATTGCTGCCATCATGGGCAGTGAAGTAGCGGTAGTGAAAAAAGTAGCATTTGTTAAGTGCAGCGGTAATTGTGAAAAGGCAAGTAACCGTTTTTACTACACCGGTACCAGGGATTGCAGTCAGGCATCACTATCCACAGGCGGCGGACAAAAAGCCTGTATCTATGGCTGTCTCGGTTTTGGCTCCTGTGTTTCAGTGTGCGAATTTGATGCCATACATATTGAAAATGGTATTGCTGTTGTAGATAAAGAAAAATGTGTTGCCTGTGGCAAGTGTGTCAGGGAATGCCCGAAAAAACTGATTGAGCTTGTTCCGTATGACAATCAGCATTTTGTTGCCTGCAATTCTAATGATTTCGGAAAAGATGTGAAGGCTGTCTGTCAGGCAGGCTGTATCGGTTGTAAAATGTGTACGAGGGTATGTGAATTTGAGGCCATCTCCGTTGAAAATAACATCGCACATATTGATTACGAAAAGTGTACGAATTGTGGTAAATGTAAAGAAAAATGTCCTGTTAAGGTCATATTGTAATTGACGATATAGAAGGATATAGAACAGTATGTGTTTATTACAGATAAAGTTGGGAAAATTCAGGAATATTATTATTCCTGCTGTTCTCTTTTGTTTGGGAATGTGTTTAATGATTCTATCTTCCTGCCGGACGAGACAATCTGTGCCCGTCAGCAAAACCGGCATTTATTTTGACACAGTGATTACCATTACGTTGTACGACGGCAGCGAAGCAGATATCAATCAATGCTTTGCGTTGTGTGACAAATACGAAAAACTATTCAGCCGTACAATTCCTGACAGTGAAATATCACTAATAAACAGTAATTCACAAAACGGAGTCTACACGAAAGTGTCGGCGGATACGATTGCCCTTTTAAAGTATGGCATTCAATATTCGGAAATATCAAATGGTCGCTTTGATATCACGGTGGGTGAGCTGACTAAATTATGGGATTATGATAAGATGACAGTTCCGAAAGAAGAAGAAATCAGAAGTTGTGTGAAAAATATTGATTACCGGCAGTTACTCATCAGGGAAAATGAGGTTTTGTTGAATAATCCGCACTCTTCTCTGGATGTTGGCGGGATTGCCAAAGGATATATTGCTGACAGACTGAAAGAGTATCTCAAACACAATGCTGTAAAAAAAGGAATGATAAATCTTGGTGGAAATATTCTGCTAATCGGTACAAAACCGGACAAAACAGATTATAATATCGGGATACAAAGGCCTTTTTCGGCAGACGGTACATCTCTTGCTATTCTTCATATATCTGATGAATCCATTGTTACCTCCGGGGTATATGAAAGATATTTTCGCAAAGGGGAGGAGTTGTTTCACCATATTCTTGACACCGGGACAGGATATCCCGTCTCCAACGGACTGTTGTCTGTTACGATTGTGTCGGAAAAATCAGTGGATGGAGATGGTTTAAGTACCAGCGTTTTTGCGCTGGGTATGGCAGAAGGGATGAAGCTTGTTGAAAATATTGAGGGTGTCGAAGCAATATTGGTGGATGAAGACTATCAGATTATGTTAACTTCAGGATTGCACATGAAAGGAAATGTGATAGAGGTGAATTGTGACAATTAAAACAGAAAGGATGTTATCCATGTAGAAGGTGGTGGATAACGGGTAGGAATTGTGATATCTTTTATTAAAGGAACAATTATGGATATTGAAGAGGATAAAGTAATCGTAGAATGTAATAATATTGGTTACAATATTTTTGTTCCCAATACGTACACTTCTATGTTCGGTAAGACGGGAACGTCAGTTAAATTATATACTTATATGAGCGTAAAGGAGGATTCCATAAGCCTTTTTGGATTTCATTCAAAAGAAGAGCTGGGAATTTTCAAAAAAATGATTACCGTCAGTGGTATTGGTCCTAAAGGGGCGCTGTCTATTCTATCAACGCTCACAGTTGATAATTTAAGACTTGCCATTATTGCGGATGATGCCAAGGCAATTGCCAAAGCACCGGGTATCGGTGCCAAAACAGCTTCTAAGCTGATTTTGGAGCTTAAGGATAAGATTGATTTAAGTACCCCTGACAGTTTGGGCAGCTATGATGCGACTGATAATTTTTATGGCAGTAGTGAGCCCTCTGCCAAAAGGGATGCCGCTGATGCTCTTATCGCCCTGGGATATTCTGCATCTGAAGCGCTGAGTACTGTAAAGAAGGTGGCTGTTGATGACAGCTATGATGCAGGAATGATTATTAAGCTTGCACTAAAGGAACTTCATTAAAGGATTTACATTTGCTACAGCTTAAAGAAAGGTAATAGAAATAGAATGCTTTCAAACCAGAAACGAATCATCAACACAGAATTAAAAAATGAAGAAATCTCATTTGAAAATAATCTGCGCCCTCAAATGTTGTCTGATTACATTGGACAGACAAAGGCAAAGGAAAATCTTAAAATTTTTATTGATGCTGCCAGGATGAGAAAGGAATCCCTTGACCATACGTTGTTCTATGGCCCACCGGGACTGGGAAAGACAACACTGGCAGGAATTATTGCTAATGAAATGGGAGTACATTTAAAGATTACTTCCGGTCCGGCCATTGAGAAACCCGGTGACATTGCCGCTATCCTTAACAATCTTAACGAAGGCGATGTTCTCTTTATCGATGAGATTCACCGGTTGAACAGACAAGTGGAGGAGGTTTTGTATCCGGCGATGGAGGACTTTGTGATTGATATCATGATAGGAAAAGGTGCTTCCGCCCGCTCTATACGACTTGACCTTCCCAAATTCACGCTGGTGGGTGCCACTACCAGAGCAGGAATGTTGTCTGCGCCTCTGCGTGACAGATTTGGGCTTATCAATAAGCTTGAATTTTATACTCCGGAGGAATTGCAGGTTATTATTGAACGCTCGGCGAGGGTTCTTGGTGTCACAATCGATGAAGAAGGTGCGGCGGAGCTTGCAAGACGCTCCAGAGGAACGCCGCGGCTTGCCAACAGACTGTTAAAGAGGGTAAGGGATTTTGCCGAAGTAAAATATAATGGTTTCATTGATGCAACGGTAGCGAAGGATGCGCTTGATTTACTGGAAGTAGATAAACTCGGACTTGACAATGCCGACAGAACCATTCTTTTGACAATTATGAATATATTTTCCGGTGGACCGGTGGGACTTGACACACTGGCGGCAGCCATAGGAGAAGACGCGGGGACACTTGAGGATGTATATGAGCCATATCTGTTAAAAAATGGTTTAATCAACAGAACCCCAAGAGGCAGAGTAGTGACGGAGCTTGCCTATACCCACTTAGGATTGCCCCTCACCCTCCATGGATAACCGTGAATAGTAACGGCATGGTTCCTTGCACCTTTAAAGCTTCAAATTTTACTTGTAATTTATTTTATATACGATATAATGTAACTTATCGGAAGGAAAACTAATTATATTATTCGGAGGAATATTTCATGTCTTCAAAGAATAACACAGAAGTCATTATAGATGGAAAAATTTTTACGTTAAGCGGATATGAGAGTGAAGAATACTTACAGAAGGTTGCCAATTACATTAATAATAAAATCAGCGAATTTAAAAAAGAGGAAGCTTACAGACGACAAAATATAGATGTTCAGAAGGCATTGCTGAATCTGAATATAGCCGATGATTATTTTAAGGCAAAGAAACAGGCGGATGCTCTTGAAAATGATCTTGAGAGTAAGGACAAGCAATTATATGATGTCAAACATGAGCTGATTTCTGTGCAGATAAAGCTGGATGCCTGTGAAAAAGAAAAGGAAGAATTAAGTGTGAAGCTGGCAGAGGCACAAAAGGAAATTATCCGGCTGGAGACGCGAATTTCAGAAATGAAGGAGAATGAAGCCGCAGAAACCATAAAGACTCCGCGAAAAACCACCTCACGTTCCAAAAATTCATCAGATAAAGGCGAGAAGGTGTCCTCTTCTAAGTCATCTAAAAGCGGAAATTCTTCTAAAATAGTTAAAGAAGAAGTGCCTGTTGACAATATGACAGAGGTAACAGCAGATTCAACGGTGGAAAAAACAGATAATACATCCTTTGAGCAGATGGATTTCTTTGGAATGAATGACAGTGCGGCAACCGCTCCGTCAGATGCCATGGTCAACGAGGTAGATAAAATATTAAGTTCACTTGGTGACGATAATTTTTAATTTTTTGAAGTAAATGCTAACGTTTTTAGTGATGATTACATTAAGGTGTCAGAATCGTATGCGTAGATTTTGACACCTTAATCTGATGATGAACTCACATTTTTTGAAGTTTTAAGAAAGGATAACTATACAATGAATGAAATATTGGCGCCGGCAGGTTCGGTCAAAGCGCTGTACGCGGCAGTGAATGCCGGTGCTGATGCGGTCTATATCGGTGGTCAGTTGTTTGGTGCAAGAGCTTTTGCGGAAAATCCTGATATTGAAACACTAAAAAGAGCGATTGATTATGTTCATATACATGGAAAAAAAATATATCTGACAGTCAATACATTGCTTAAAAACGGTGAATTGGAGGAGCAGCTTTATGACTATCTTCTGCCGTTATATCAACAAGGTTTAGATGCTGTTATTGTGCAGGACTTAGGGGTATTTGATTTTATCCGGAAGCATTTTTTTAAGTTGGATATACATGCCAGTACACAGATGGCTGTTACCGGTGTCGAAAGTGCGGCATTTTTAAAAAATGCAGGTGCAACTCGTGTAGTGACAGCGCGTGAGCTTTCTCTATCGGAATTGAAAGAAATCCATGAAAAGGTTAGTATTGAGATTGAAAGCTTTGTCCATGGTGCGATGTGTTATGGCTATTCGGGAATGTGTCTTTTTAGCAGTATGATTGGCGGCAGAAGTGGCAATCGCGGGAGATGTGCCGGCTCGTGCCGGCAACCTTACGAAGTTTATAAGGCTCATAAAAGACTAAATTCTTCCGACAGTCTCTATGGGTTAAGCTTAAAGGATATGAATACTCTTTCACTGATTCCGGATATTATCGAAAGTGGTGTCTATTCGCTGAAAATAGAGGGAAGAATGAAAAGTCCCGAATATGTGGCCGGCGTTGTGTCAATTTATCGTAAATATCTTGATTTATATTATGAATATGGACGTGAAGGATTTCGACTAAGAAAGCAGGATTTGCAAAATCTTTCACAGCTTTACAGCAGAAGTGGCTCCACCACCGGATATTACCAATGTTACAATTCAAAAAATATGGTTTCCTTCCGTCAACCTGCCTATAAATCGGAAAATGAAAATTTTATCCGTGAAATTCATGAACAATATTGTGATAAAACCGTCAGGCGCAGAGCGTATGCCCATATCAGACTGCATGAAGGAAAGGCAATGGAACTGACGCTCTGTTCTTATCCTGATAAGATAATAAATATCACGCAAACAGGCGCCATTGTGACAGGAGCCTTGAAAAAACCTATTGATCAGGCAGGCGTGATAAAGCAGTTGAAAAAAACAGGAGATAGTTTGATTGAATTTGAGGATATCACAATTGAACTGGGAGATAATGTATTCGTGGCAGTGTCACAGTTAAACGAATTGAGACGAGCTGCCATACAGAAGTTTGAAGAAGCATTGCTTTTGGAATATAGAAGAGTAACAGAGCATAGCGGCAGTGCGGTAAAAAATGTCTTTCCGTATCAGGCGCATGGCAAAACACCTGTTTCGTTGACAGAGTCTGCTTGCTGCATTTCCTGTCAGGTTACAACGTTGCCCCAGCTTGATTGTGTGCTGAACAGAGAAGAGATATCCACGGTATGTATTTCCACCGATATACTGACAGTGGAGGAATGTCTTGCATCTGTCAAAAGGGTGCTGTCTTCCCATAAAGAATGTGTCATTGAAATGCCCTATATTTATCGCCACCATGGCAAAAGGTATATGGCTGCCCTGTCGGAAAAAATGTCAGAAGACAATGATATCCTCAATGGTCTTGCGAGTGGGCAGATACGTTACATGATTAAGAATATAGATGAATTAGGATTGATGGCGAATACCTGTGACAGTTCAGAAAGAAAAGGCAGTAGCAAGGGTACTTTTCAGACCGACTCTTCTTTATATGCCTTTAACCGGTATGCGAAGAAGTATCTGTATCATTTGGGTGCCTGTAAAGTAACGCTTCCTTATGAGCTTAATTATCATGAGCTAAAGAAGCTTGCGGATATGAACGATGAACTGGTCATCTATGGCTATGTACCGCTTATGGTTTCTGCCGGTTGCCTTAATAAAAATTTTAATCAATGTCTGAAGGGAAGCAATGAGATTCTGAATTTAAGAGACAGACGCGGCGCAACCTTTACGGCAATGTGTTGTTGTAATTTCTGTTATAATATCATATATAACTGTGTGCCTGTTTCATTGCTTGGGGTTCATGACAAGGTTTTAAATATTAATACCCGGCATTATCGTATTAACCTGACGATAGAAGACGCTGTGACGGCTGCGCAGGTGCTTGAACAATATATCAAAGTATTTTATAATCATGAAGATTATGATGAAATTAGCGATTTTACAAGAGGACATTTTAACAGAGGTGTGGATTAATGCAGAATATATTTTTTGGGATATCTAAGTATTTATTTATCTTTCTTATGTCTTTTTTTGTGTTTTTCAGTTATATCATTATGAGAGATAAGAATCAGCAATCTCATAAGCCTGCCCTTTTTATTCAGAGTGTGATGATGTTTGTATTACATTTTACAGGTTTTCTGATTATTCTGATGAATACAAGGGATAATACCATTGTACTGTTTTATGGAGGACAGTTGGTGCTGTTTATTCTTCTTCGGGGTATCTATAGCATTGCCTTTGAAGAACTGTATAGCAAAGGACTCATTAATAATATGTGTATGCTGTTATGCATCAGTTTTATTATGTTGACAAGACTTCATTACCGCATGGCAATTAAACAATTTATTATTGTATGCGCAGCGTCTGCCATTGCCATTGCTGTGACAGCCATTGTCAGCAAGGCTGAACAGTTAAATCGCCTTACATATGTATACTGCTTTGCCGGAATTGCTTTTCTGGTAGTGGTACTGATACTTGGTCAGACGACAAAGGGAGCCAATTTATCTATATCACTGGGTGGTTTTTATTTTCAGCCGTCAGAATTTGTAAAAATATTGTATGTATTTTTCCTAGCGGCTTTCTTGAGTAAAAGCGTTAGTTTTCAACGCATTTTGGTGTCTGCCCTGTTTGCCGGAATGCATGTCATTATCCTTGTTTTGTCCAGAGATCTTGGCAGTGCACTGATTTTTTTTATTGTATATGTAATGATGGTATATGTTGCAACCGGCAAAAGCAGGTATCTGGCAGCAGGCATCTTCGGCGGCGGATTGGCATCTGTTGTGGGGTACAAAATTTTTCCGCATATTCGGGTTAGGGTACAGGCGTTTATGGATCCGTGGTCAGTAATTGATAATCAGGGATATCAGGTAACACAGTCTCTTTTTGCCATAGGAACGGGAGGAATGCTTGGACTCGGGTTATATAGGGGTTCTCCCAAATCGGTTCCCTTAGTGGCACAGGATTTTATGTTTGCCGCCATTTCCGAGGAGTTTGGAGGATTTTTTGCGATTTGTCTTATTTTTTTATGTATCTCCTGTTTTATGTATTTTATTAAAAGTGCCATAAAACAAAAGAACATGTTTTACAAGTTGACAGGTTTGGGACTTTCTATCTCTTATGCAGTACAGACGATATTGACGATAGGCGGTGCCATCAAATTTATTCCTTCTACCGGTGTTACACTTCCGCTGGTAAGCTATGGCGGTAGCTCTGTGTTATGTACTATGATAACATTTGCCATTTTGCAGGGATTGTTTGTGATTTCAAGCCATGAAGAGGAGAAGGAAAGAAAAACAGCCGAGCAAGTGACGGAGGCGATTGACCTTGCCATTACGGCAGGTATCAGTATCGGAGAAGAACCTGTCAGAAAGAAAAAGTCAAATACACAGTCTTAGAATCAGTGCACAAAGATAGAAGTTAGAAAATAAACTTTTCAAACTATATAATTGCTGTTGGTGGCAACATTACAAGCAATCAATGGCAATTGTATTGCATTAGCAATATGTAGGAGGTTTAAAAATGGAAGTGCATTCTAATGAAAAAGAGAATCGTAAAGTGAATAAAAAAACAAAGCAAAAGAAAAAAACAAATTCCAATCGCCAGATTATGAATGTCACCTATATTTTTTTGCTCATATTCGTGATGATGACAGGCTATTTTGTGAATTACCAAATGAATGAAGGGGCCGAGATAATTAACAACGCTTATAATAAGCGAGAGGAAATTCTGGCAAAGTCTATCATTCGCGGCAATATTCTCAGTAACGATAAAACAATTTTAGCGCAAACTCTCACAAAAGAGGATGGAACAGAGATAAGGAATTATCCTTATGAGCAACTGTTCGCGCATGCAGTCGGCTATTCGACACATGGTCAGACAGGAATCGAGCTGCTTGCCAATTATCGGCTTTTGACATCCAATTCACCGATGCTTGAAATCGCTGCTGACGATTTGCATGGCAAAAAACACATTGGAGATAATGTTGTTACATCTCTTGATATTTCTGTCAGCGAAGCCGCTTATCAGGCTATGGAGGGTTATAAAGGTGCTGTCATTGCGATTGAGCCTGCAACCGGAAAAATCATCACCCTTATTTCAAAACCTGATTTTAATCCGAATGTCGTTGCAGACATCTATTCTGACCTGATTGCTGACGACAATAATTCCAATCTGCTCAACAGAGCGACAGGTGGATTGTATACACCGGGCTCCACCTTTAAGCTCTTTACATTATATGAATATATCCGTGAGAATCCGGACTATGAGGATTATCATTACGATTGCAACGGCAGTATATCTGTTGATGAATATCGGATTAAATGTTCCGGGGGAGCTGCCCATGGAGAGGAGGACATATATGACTCTTTTGCCTATTCCTGCAACAGCTCTTTTGTCAATATGGGACTTACATTAAACAAAAACGCTTTTGTAAGCACCTGCAAAAGGTTACTTTTTGACTCAGACCTTCCGATTCATTTTCCCTATAGCCAAAGCGAAATATCTTTGAGCGAAAAATCTTCTGTTTTTGAGACAATGCAGACTGTGATGGGACAGGGAAAAACGCTTGTAACACCGATTCATCTGTGTATGATTGCTGCCGCTATTGCTAATGACGGTTTGCTGATGAAGCCTTATATTGTGACATCAATTGAAAATCATAATGGTAAAACCATTAAGACGTACCATCCTTCCTCTTATCGTGAAATATTACTACCGGAAGAGACGGCAGTATTAAAAAAATTTCTTCGCAGCGTGGTAGAGTATGGAACAGCAAAACGCTTGAATACAGAGAAATATATAGCTTATGGCAAGACAGGAACTGCCCAGATAGAAGATGGTTCCCGAAACAATTCATTGTTTATGGGCTTCGCAGAACAGGATGGAAAGAAACTTGCGATATGTGTAGTATTAGAAGATACACCGGAAGGAACCATTCCTGCAGTAACAGTGGCCAAGGCGGTTTTTGACAGTTACTATTTTACAAATGAAAATTATTAAAATAGATTGACTAAAACTTAAGAATATTAGATAATATAACTTATCGAATGAAAATAAGCGGCTGCGAAGCAGACATTCATTTTCATTCGATAAGTTAGCGATAAAGCAAAGCTTTAGAGCAATATTAGAATCATTTTTAGAACAGTGGAAGGGAAAATTGACAAAATAAAATGAGTTCAAAAAAGAAAAAACGTAGAATTGTACGATATAGAAGTCCGATTAATATCAATATAGGTTTAATTCTGTTTATCGCCATTTTTTTATATGTAGCTGTTAATTGCTTTATCTACATGACCAGAGAAAAAATTTCGGTTTATGAGGTGGTTGCAGGTGAAAGTGAAAGTATTCCCGGTATCGCAACGACAGGAATTGCTTTACGTTCGGAAAAGGTTGTCACTATCCCATCTACCGGGTATGTGAATTTTTACGTCAAAGACGGTTCGAGAGTTTCTGTTGGAGAGACGGTATATACCATTGACGAGAGCGGTTCATTCTCTGAGTTGTTAAAGGATGCAGCACTTAATTCCACCACCTTGACCAGTGATAATATTGTTGAGATAAAAAGAGATATTTTTTCTTTTATTTCCTCTTTTGATGATAAGGATTTTGATTCGGCTTATGAATTTAAGTATGACTTAAATGCCACACTGATTGAATGCATCAATCTCAATGCATTGGACAAGATTAACCAGTCACTTCTTGCGAATGGAAATAATACACTCAGTCTCAATACGGCGGTTGACTCGGGAATCATTGAATTTTATACAGATGGTTTTGAAGGACTTGTACCGGAGCAGCTTAATAACGATATTTTTAATATTGGCAATTACAGTAAAAATACGATTGAAAAGGACAAACCTGTTGAAGCCGGCAAACCCGTATATAAGACAATTACCGATGAAACCTGGTATATTGCCGTGCCACTGACTGATAGTCAATTTGAAAAATATGAAAATAAAGATACAGTAGAAGTGGTATTTCCAACTGAAAATATCAAAACCTCGGCTTATTTTACAAGAGTCACTAATGACAACCAGCATTATGGCCTTTTAGAACTGAAACGATATATGATCAGATTTGCGGATAAGCGTTTTCTGAATGTACAGATTATCGGTGATACCAGTACAGGCTTAAAGATTCCTAAGACTTCTGTTGTTGAAAAAGAATTTTTCACCGTACCAAGGAATTATATCACGCAAGGTGGCAACAGTGAGGATTATGGTGTCATGAAAGAAGTAATTGATGATGCCGGTAACACCTCCGAAGTATTTACACGTGTCGATATTATCGAACAGACCGAGGACACCTGTTATATTGAAGGGGGCGATTCCGTAGAATCGGGAACTGTCATTGTCCAGCCTCAATCTACCAACAGATATCAAATTGCAAATACTGTAAAATTATCAGGTGTGTATAACGTGAATACAGGTCTTGCTTCTTTCCGATATATTGAAATACTTTCGGAAAAAAATGGCTATTATATCGTAGAATCAGGTAATAAATATGGTCTGCAGGTATATGATCAGATTGTACTCAATGCATCGCTTGTGAAGGAAAATCAGGTGATTTTTAAATAAAACTGTAAAAGCTAATACGTAAAAAAAACTTAAATGTCGTAAATATTATTATATGGAAAGGAAATTAGCATTGTGGATATGATTAATGAAAATATACGAATTGTTAAAAAAAATATTGAGATGGCATGCGAACGCTCCGGAAGAACAGTATCCGATGTCACCTTGATTGCTGTCAGTAAAACCAAACCGGTATCCGATATTCAGGAGGCATATGATGCCGGAACAATTGATTTTGGTGAAAATAAAGTGCAGGAGCTTACCGATAAATATCCTGTGCTGCCAAAGGATATCAAATGGCACCTGATTGGCCATTTGCAGACAAACAAGGTAAAATATATTGTAGATAAAGTACATCTGATTCATTCTGTTGATTCTGTAAAGCTTGCTTCACAGATTGAAAAGGAATGTGAAAAGAAAAATATTCATATGGATATCCTGATGGAGGTCAATGTAGCTGAAGAGGATACTAAATTTGGATTAAAATATGATGAAACAATCAATGTTATCAAAGAAATCAGTCATTTTTCCCATGTACACATTAAGGGGTTGATGACAATAGCTCCGTTTACAGAGAATCCTGAGGATAACCGTATTTACTTCAAAAAATTAAAACAATTATCGGATGAGATATCCGCATTACAGATTGAAAATGTTAAAATGAAAGAATTATCAATGGGAATGACAGGCGATTATGAAGTCGCAGTAGAAGAGGGCGCCACATTGGTAAGAGTTGGAACGGGAATTTTTGGAAATAGAAATTACGCTATATAAAATGCTGATTACCTGTTGACATTCCTGCCAAAAACAACGATAATATAATAATAATGTATTAATAATTATTATATAGAAACTATTTATAGGAAAGGAACCTACATAAAAATGAGTATTACTGATAAGATTTTGAATTTTGTAAAATTAAATGATGATGATGATTACGAAGACGATTATGATGAAGAGGAAGAAGATTACGCGAAAATAGAGAAAGCCGAGAGGCGCAGATTTGCTAAAAAGGGGTATGATGAAGAGGACGACGAATATTCTATTCAGAAACCTGTTCAAAAACAGCGTTCTGTAAAGACAAAGGTTGTGCCTGTAAGAAAGGGAGGTATGAATATGGAGGTATGCGTGATAAAGCCGGCAACAATCGAGGATGGCCGTGAGATTACTAATACATTGGTATCAGGAAGAGCTGTTGTGTTGAATCTCGAAGGGATTCATGTTGAACTAGCACAAAGAATTATTGATTTCACATCAGGTTCATGTTTTGCGATTGATGGTAATCTGCAGAAGGTGTCTAATTATATATTTATTGCAACACCACCATCTGTTGATATTTCCGGTGATTTTCAGGAAATCATTAATAACAATGCAAACATTTCAGATGTATAATGAATTTTAGTTACAATTTTAAATGATAAAATAGATTATGAATAAATTAAAGATTAAATATATTTTTTTGCTATTATTAATAATCATATTAGTAGCTGTTGATCAGTTATCGAAGTATTTTATACGTAGAAATCTTAAGTACCATCACCGTTACACTGTTCTAAAGCATATATTGAGCTTTGAATATGTCGAAAACCGTGGAGTGGCATTTGGATTATTTTCAGGCAAAAAACTGATTATCACGGTAACTGTTGTTCTTGTAACGATTTGCATCATTTATGCTTTATGTATTATTGAGAACGCAATATCATCACTTAACAAACTTTTATCCGATACAGTCGTATCGGAGTATGCTGATAATAATGGCATTATTGCTGATGGTACTCAAATGAATATAGATGATGACATTCAAATTGCTTCTGTTACCAGAAAATTTGTTACACTGCAGATTATATGTATATTTTTAATAGCAGGCTCTATAGGCAATATGATTGATCGGATCCGCTGCGGATATGTTGTGGATTTCCTTCAGTTTGACTTCATTAATTTTCCTGTTTTTAATATTGCCGATTGTTATGTTACAATTTCTGTTTTTGTGCTATTGGTAATGGTATTGTTTTTTTTATCAGATAAAGAAATTAGCTTATTAAAATTAAGAAAGTAACGTGATATTATGAAAGATATGTATAATGATTATGTTATAGATATTTTTAGTATAGGGAAAAGAATTGATAAATATGTATCAGAATTGTATTCTGATATTTCAAGAACATATATTCAGCAACTAATTCAGGAGCATCATATATTAGTCAATTCCAAGGGAATTAAACCGAATTATAAACTCACACTTAACGACAAGGTTTCTGTTCATATTCCTAAAGTGGTGGAGCCTGATATAGTTGCTGAAAATATTGCTTTAGATATTTTATATGAGGATGAGGATATTATCGTAGTTAATAAGCCAAAACAAATGGTGGTGCATCCGGCAAAGGGGCACTATACGGGAACACTCGTCAATGCGCTGATGTATCATTGTAAGGATAATCTTTCTGGAATTAATGGAATTTCAAGACCGGGAATCGTTCACAGAATTGACTGTGATACAACCGGTGCGCTTGTCGTGTGTAAAAATGATTTTGCACACAATCACATTGCCGAACAGTTGAAGGCGCACTCCATAACAAGAAAATATATCGCGATTGTTCACAATGTTATTAAGGAAGATTATGGAACTGTAAATGCGACAATAGGGCGGCATCCTATTAACAGATTGAAGATGGAAGCAAATGTGACTAATGGCAAAGAAGCCGTTACACATTATCGTGTTCTTGACAGATATAAAAATTTTACTTATATAGAATGTACACTGGAGACAGGAAGAACACATCAGATTCGTGTGCATATGTCAAGCATAGGTTATCCACTGTTGGGCGATGTAGTATATGGACCATCGCATTGTCCATATAAACTGGTTGGTCAGACGCTTCATGCCAGAGTACTGGGTTTTGTACATCCAAGAACAAATCAATATATGGAATTTGAAGCACCAATACCCGAATATTTTCTACATTTATTAAAAATATTGCCAAGAAACTAATACTTTTTTATAATGAACCGATTAATTACTTATAATATACCAATCTATATAACCGGATAATATTATTATTGGTGTTTAGTTTCAGATTAGTTGACATAATGTAATTATGTCAACTAATCTGAAATTATTCAGTCATTGAATAAATTTTTATAGAAAGAAGGGATTTTATGAATAGTCATAAGATTATTACAATTGGAAGACAATTTGGAAGTGGAGGAAGGGAAATAGGAATTTTGCTTGCCGAACGTCTCGGGATTAAATGTTATGACAATGAACTGTTATCAGCTGCCGCAAAGGATAGCGGTTTATGTGAGGAAATATTCAAGGCTCATGATGAAAAGCCGACGAACAGTTTTTTGTATTCATTGGTTATGGATTCCTATCAAGGATATAGTGCAGGTTTCGGAATGAATAATGTACCGTTAAGCCAGCAGGTCTTTCTTGCACAATTTGACACAATAAGAAAAATCGCAAAAAACGAAGATTGTATCTTTGTTGGGCGATGTGCAGATTATGCATTACATGATGATTATGATATTACAAGTATTTTTATCAGCAGTGATGAAAAATCTCGTATTGAAAGAATTTGTAAACGACACGAGGTTACAGAAAGCAAGGCACGTGAAATGATGATCAAAACAGACAAAAAACGTGCCAACTATTATAATTATTACACAGACAAAATATGGGGTAACAGTTCATCATATGATTTATGTATCAACAGCGGAAAAATTGGAATTGAAAACACTGTTGAATTGATAATTAAATATTTTGACATGAATCACCTGTCAAAATAAGATTGATTTACGTTTGATTGGTGGAGGATATATATAACTATTCGCAAAACGATAGTTTAACGAAAAGATATGTGCACAAATATGTTATACGCATGTATCAGTTAATAAGGAGCAAAATGGAAATAATGACGACAAAAGAGA